>JBFHHS010000021.1:0-20214 GCA_041596895.1 Crocinitomicaceae bacterium
CCTGGTTGACTTACTGGAGCTTCCTCTTTCAATTCAACCACAATTGGATCAACTTTCTCAACGGTTGGTTCAGGAATTATTTCAGGTTCAGCCTCAACTTTAATGTCTTCTTGAATTGGCGCTTCTTCCTCTTCTTCCACGCTGAACATTGAAAAATCAATAGTAGGTTCTTCAACTACCTCCTTTTTCTCCGCTTCAACTTTTGGTTCTGATACTTCCGCGGCAGGTTCTTCTGTCGAAACAACCGGATTTACCTTTTGCTCGAACGCCTTGTATTTAAGAATGATGCTTCTTTCATGAATTGCACGTGTCAAACTCTCAAGTGTTGACAGTTCTTCTATGCTTAACGCTCCATTTTCCAGTTTTATCACCAATGATTCAACTTCTTTGATCTGATTCTTATATTTCTGTAAATTCTCCATTGCTTATTCTTATAATCGACTTTTCAACATTTTCATCAAGTTGCTAACGAAGTGACGGTTTTTTGCCACTTAATAACGACTTTTAGTATTCAAAGTTACCTAAAGAAAGATTGTTTTAACTTGGGTTAAGTTCTTTTTCTCTAAGGTCGTTTGTTGATAACCTTAAAAGCAAAAAAATATGTTTTTAGAACACTTTCCGGATGAAGTAAAAAATCACGGTTGGATTGAAGTTGTTTGTGGATCAATGTTTTCCGGTAAAACCGAAGAATTGATTCGTCGATTGAGACGTGCACAATTTGCCAATCAGAAAATTTTATTGGTAAAACCGAAAGTGGACAATCGTTATCATAAAGAAAATGTTGTAAGTCACCAAGGAAATTCGTTTGATGCGATTTGCGTTGAAAGCGCGGCAGAAATTATGACCATCTGGCGTAAAGAAAAAGTTGTAGCTATTGATGAAGCACAATTTTTTGACCAGGGAATCATCGAGGTTTGCAATGAGCTTGCAAAAAAAGGGGTTCGTGTAATTTTAGCAGGTTTGGACATGGATTTTAAAGGTGTTCCATTTGGGCCAATGCCAGAACTTCTGAGTATTGCGGAATATGTAACTAAGGTTCACGCCATTTGTGTATCTTGTGGAAACCTTGCACAGTTCTCTCATCGAACTGTAGCTGGAAATGAACAGGTACTTGTGGGTGCGGTTGAAGAATACAAACCACTTTGTCGCTCTTGCTACAATAAAATTGGACATTGAATTTAGATTATTCATACAGTGAAATTTCTCAAATTTTAGGCGGTCATAAATCTACTGCCTCCACTTCAATTCGGACTATTGCGTTTGATACTCGAAAAATAATAAACGGAGAAAACACTTTGTTTTTTGCACTTTCTGGAGTATTTCGCGACGGTCATGATTTTATCGAAACTGCTTACAAAAAAGGAGTTAGACATTTTGTTGTTTCTGAACCTGGTGCTTCAAAGTCATTTCCTGAGACACATGAAATTGTTGTAAAAAACACGCTAGATGCACTTCTGGATTTAGCTGCACATCATAGAAACCGTTTTGATTTCCCTGTGATTGCAATCACGGGAAGTAACGGGAAAACGACGACTAAAGAATGGCTTTCTCAATTCTTAGGGGTTCAATTTAACGTAAGTCGCAGTCCAAAAAGCTATAACAGTCAATTAGGTGTCGCATTATCTATCCTCGAGTTTAATTCAAAGACAGACATTGGAATTATCGAGGTCGGTGTTTCATCCTTAAAAAATATGGAACGCGTACGTGATGTTTTAAGACCAACGCACGGTATCCTTACCTCATTTGGAAGTGCTCATCGAGAATTATTTACTTCAGAGAAAGAGCATTTAGCAACTAAACTTGCACTATTTGAAGGTATATCAAACTTCTTTTATCCTGATTCTTTAAAATTACAAAACGGAATTCCGGTCAGCTTAAACTCAAACACTGCAATAATCAATCAGTTTCAACTAGTAGGTGATTTTAATCGAATGAATGCGCAGTTAGCTATTACAGTTGCACTTCTTTTTGGTGTTGAACCACAAAAACTTGAAGCATTGGTTCCAAACGTAAGTCCTTTAGCATTGCGCTTGGAAACTTTCAGAGGAGACAATAACAATACGATAATAAATGACACTTATAGCTTAGACTTAGAGTCATTACGTAACTCATTGGAGTATCAATTGGCCACAGCAAAAGGAAAAAAACGCTATGCTATTATTGGCATCTCCAACAAACAACTCTTGAATAAATATGAGTTATTACTTCAAGAATTCGATTTAGACGGCTATTTTTTCCATCCTCATAAAGGAGAATATGATTTTCAAGATGCAAACATTTTAATCAAAGGAAATCGCGAATTAAAAATGGAGCTTTTGGCGAATTCATTTAAAGAGAAGAATCATCAGACTTATCTGGAAATAGACCTCAAAGCAATTCGTCACAACATCAATTATACAAAGTCAATATTAAATGAAAGCACCAAGCTTCTCTGCATGGTTAAAGCTTCATCTTATGGTTCAGACTCAAAAACAATAGGACGCTTTTTAGAAGAAATGGGAGTTGATTATCTTGGTGTGGCCTATACAGATGAAGGTGTAGAACTACGTAAAAATGGTGTAACGACTCCAATCTTAGTCATGAATGCCGAAGAAAGCACTTTTGGAGATTGTATAAAATACGGTTTAGAACCAGCCATATTTTCCTTAAACCAATTGGAATCACTTATTCGAGCCTTAATTAACCAGGAATATTCAAACTTTCCGATTCACATTAAGATTGAAACAGGGATGAACCGATTGGGATTTACGCGAAATGAACTAAGTAAATTAGTTGATTTAATTAAAGGTCAACCTGAGGTATTTGTTAAGTCCATTTATTCGCATTTGGCTGAATCAGATATTGTTGATTCAGCATTTACGGCCGAACAAATCAGATTATTTACCACACTTGCCAGTGAGGTTAGCAATCATTTTGCATATGTTATTGATCGTCATATATTAAATTCAGAAGGAATTAAAAACTACACGAATGCTCAATTTGAGATGGTTCGATTGGGCATAGGAATGTACGGTGTGAATGGAAATGAGCATCTTCGACCTGCAATTTCATGGTTTAGTTCCATTTCTCAATTAAAGGAAGTTAATCCAGGTGAATCAGTTGGATATAGTCGTAGTTTTATGGCAAAAGAAAAAACTACGATTGCAATTATTCCGGTAGGTTATGCTGACGGATTTAAACGAATCTTAGGACAAGGAAATGGCGGTGTATATATTCAAAATCAATTCTGTCCAACTGTTGGAAATGTTTGTATGGATATGATCATGGTCGATGTATCTCGTCTTAACGTTATTGAAGGAGAGCGAGTTGAAATAATAGGTAAACATCAATCCGTATTGGATTTTGCAAAAAAGGCAAATACAATTTCATACGAAGTAATGACCAGCTTTTCACAGCGCGTACATCGTATTTATATTGATCAATAAATTATCTGAGTTTTAAATCTGAACCACTAATTATTCGCGTTTCATTGACGTCAAATTTTTTGCCGAACATCCAAACACCGGCTTTTACTTTTCCTTTTAGACGTACTTCAAGTTCTTTTTTATTTACGAACCTTAGCATTCGAAACATGGCACCATCTGCAAGCGTTGCTGTAAAAGGACCTTCAACATAATCTTCGCTTTTACGTTTTACTCGGATTTTTTTGTCCAAATGCACGAGTCCCATGTATTCACCTTCAATGAATAATTCTAATTCAGATGGCTTCACTTTTACAGCGAAGCCATTCTGATTTAAAATTTTTGCTCCTGCAGTGAACGAAATTTGCTTCCCATCAAGTTTTCCAAACTTAATACGTTCTCCACCTCTATATTCAGGCTCATGAAACGTACAAGATGAAAAAACAAATAAAGCTACAATAACTGCAAAAACAAATTTCATATAATTAAGACTTAAGGAGTTCACTATAATAACTGAAGAAATAAGGAATTGTTTCAATCCCCTTGTAGAAATTAAACAATCCATAATGTTCGTTAGGCGAGTGAATCGCATCACTATCCAATCCGAATCCCATTAAAATCGTCTTCAAACCAAGTTCTTTTTCAAACATGGCAACAATTGGAATTGAACCCCCACTTCTTACTGGAATTGGTTTTTTACCAAATGTTTTTTCGTATGCTAAACTTGCTGCTTGATAACCGACAGAATCGATTGGGGTAACTGCAGGTTCACCACCATGATGCGGAGTTACCTTTACACGTGTTCCTTCAGGTGCAATCGACATAAAATGATCATAAAACAATTTCGTAATTTCTTCTGGATCTTGATCTGGTACTAAACGCATTGAAATCTTGGCAAAAGCCTTAGAAGCAATAACTGTTTTTGCTCCTTCTCCAGTATAGCCACCCCAAATTCCATTTACATCTAATGTAGGTCGAATAGAACCACGTTCCATTGTTGAGTAACCCGCTTCACCGTATACCTCATCAATATCAAGAGCTTTTAAGTAACCTTCTTTTTTGAATGGTGCTTTTGCCATTTCAGCACGCTCCTCATCGGATAATTCAACTACTTTGTCATAAAATCCAGGAATCGTAATCTTATTGTTTTCATCATGCAATGAAGCAATCATTTTTGACAATACATTAATTGGATTAGCCACACATCCGCCATAAAGTCCAGAATGCAAATCTCTATTTGGTCCTGTAACCTCAACTTCAACATAACTTAACCCACGTAACCCCGTTGTAATAGACGGAACATCATTCGCAAAGATTCCAGTATCAGAAACTAAAATAATATCCGCTTTAAGTCGCTCGTGATTGTTTTTAACGAAAATTCCAAGGTTTTCACTACCAACTTCTTCTTCACCTTCAATCATGAACTTCACATTACAAGGCAAGGAATCAGCTTTCATCATAGCTTCGAATGCCTTCACATGCATAAACATCTGTCCTTTATCGTCGCAAGCACCACGCGCGAAGATGGCACCCTCTGGATGAATTTCAGTTTTCTTTACGATTGGTTCAAAAGCTGGGTTTGTCCATAGTTCAATAGGATCTGCTGGTTGAACATCGTAATGACCGTAAACCAAAACCGTTGGTAAATCTGGATCAATTATTTTATCACCATAAACAATAGGATATCCTGCAGTTTCGCAGATTTCTACATTCTCAGCACCTACATTTTTTAACCCAGCAGCTAAAACTTCTGCTGTTTTTCTAACATCCCCTGCATACGCTGGGTCTGCCGATACCGATGGAATTTTTAGTAAATCGATTAATTCTTCTAAAAATCGTTCTTTATTCGCTTGAATGTATGCTTGAGTTGTTTCCATAAAATATTGTTTAATTGGACATAAAAGTCGTAATTTTATTAAAAACATAAGGTGTTTTGTATGAATTTATGCTGTTTCATGCAACCTTTTTACATTTAACCGAGTCTAGAAATTAACTAACTAGAAAACTATGCTTAAAAAATCGCTCAAATTATTTTTAGCGGCCTTACTTATTTCAAGTAATGCCAATGCTCAAATTGTGGTTGATGCCACACCAACTCCAACCGATTTAGTACAAAACACACTCATTGGTCCTGGATTAGTTACGTCGAATATTTCATTTACAGGAAATGCTCAGCAACGCGCATATTTCGATGGTACAGGTAGTAACATTGGATTGACTAATGGAGTGCTTTTATCATCTGGGAATGTTGCAGATATTGTTCCTCCTAATCAACCGTCAGGCGTTGGTTTTGGTGGTGCTGGTGATCCGGATTTAGTTACAATTGCACAATCGGTAAGTACGAATCCTTCCGCGAGTTCAATTTCAACTACACAGGATGCAGCCATATTGGAATTTGATTTTGTTCCAAATGGGGATGTTGTAATTTTCAATTTTGTATTTGCATCAGAGGAGTACACAACGTACATCAACTCTCAATATAATGACGCATTTGGATTCTTCATCAGTGGACCGGGGTATGCTGGGCCATATGCCGCACCAGCTGCATTCCCGAATGGAGCTGAAAACTTAGCCAATGTACCAGGAACTACAGACCCTATTACAATTAGTACTATTTATATTGATGGAAATCAAACTCCACCATCATTAAACCCTTCTTATTATTTGGATCAAGCCGTTGGTCACTCATTTAATGGTTATACCATTCCTATCGAAATTCGTTTTGATGTTATTTGTGATTCAACGTATCACTTTAAGTTTGCAGTAGCAGATTGTGTTGATGATTTTCTTGACACAGGAGTTTTCCTAGAGGGTGGAAGTTTTCAAGCTATTCCAGTTGATTTATCTTTAGAGACAAACATTGACCCAAGTTTATTTGGTGACAGTGTGATTTTTGAAGGATGTGGTACAGATGCCGATTTCGTTTTTTCAAGACCATCATGTCAATCAGGAGATTCATTGTACGTAGCTGTTGATATTGCAGGTAATGCAATGAATGGAGTCGATTACTCGCTTATACCAGATTCCGTATTATTCTTACCAGGACAAACATTAGTCACGATTCCATTTACAGCTTATCAAGATGGAGTTTTTGAAGGTTACGAAGATGTAATTTTAACAGTGACAAATATTTTACCTAACGGAGATACCATTATTACCACTGGAACACTATGGCTCTTTGATCAACCGAATGTAAGTGTTGAAGCTCAGGATACCACCATACTATGTTATCAAGATTCACTAGATATTTTTGCAGTGGCCTTAAATGGTGTACCCCCCTATACATTTACTTGGAGCAACTCGAATGATACGATAGGAACAACAACCGTTCCAGCAAATGTCAACGGTACAATAGATTACTATGTTAACGTAGTCGACTTCTGTGGTTTCACCGACGACGACACCTTAACTGTAACTGTTAATCAAACACTAGCAATAGAGGCTAATACATTCCAGAATACAACTTCATGTGATAATACTGGTATTGTTAATATAAATAGTGTCTCCGGATTAACTAATGCTCCTAATGCTGGAGGCTCGCCTCAAGTTGAACAATATTGGTATGTAAACGAAAATCAAACAGATAGTATTAACGCTAATGTTTGGGGTAATATCAATGGCTTAGGAAGCGGTTGGTACTACATCACCGTTACAGATTTCATTACTGAAACAGAAACTTGTTCTGTAACAGACAGTACTTTTGTTGAAATGGAAAACCCTCCAATTGCTGAGTTCTCAGCAAGTATTGAGGGTGGATGTAATCCTTTGACGGTCAGCTTTACAAATACAAGTCAGAATACTTCGAATTACACTTGGGATTTTGGAGATGGTACTGCTACCTCTAATTCTTTTGAGCCAAGTCACACCTTTACTCAGAGTTCAACGGTAACTCTTACTGCGTTTACGGATGACCCAACGTGTTTTGATGAGACAACTATTAACATTAGTATTGCGAATTGTGGATGTACGGACCCTGAAGCAGTAAACTACGACCCAACAGCAGTTGTAGATAACGGAGATTGTATTTATCCAATTCCTTCGGTAACTGGACCAAATGTTTTTACACCAAACAATGATAATGATAACGATGTATTCTTCTTAACACACCAAAACGCGACAAGCATTACATTAACGGTTTTAAATCGTTGGGGGAATGTTATGCATGAAAGCACTACAGATTTAACAGACCCGATGGCAAGAGCTGAATGGGATGGTAAAACTAAAGGTGGATTAAGTGCTGAAGAAGGAACATACTTCTATAAATATGTTGCCATCGGAGTTGATGGTTCAGAAATAGAAGGTCACGGATTTGTGCAGTTATTGCCCTAACCAAATAATACACTGAAAAAAAGCCCTTCCGATTGGAAGGGCTTTTTTTGTTACTGCATTTTTAATACAAGAAATTGTGATACGGATACCTTTCTTGAAAAATCTTCTTTACATCATTGTACAAGACGCTTTTAAGCTCTTCAATATTCTCTTTGGTTGTAGCTGATATAAAAACACATTTGGTGTTATTCAATTTAGCCATCCACGTTTTTTCAAGGTCTTGTAATGAATAATTATTTGCTTCTTTGGGAGTTAAATCATCTTCTTCCTTTTCAACATAATCATATGCGTCAATCTTATTAAAGATGACTATGGTTGGTTTGTCACTTTTATCAATTTCGGCCAATGTATCATTAACAACCTCAAACTGATCCTCGAAATTAGGGTGAGAAATATCTAACACATGAACCAACAAATCGGCCTCACGAACCTCGTCAAGGGTAGATTTAAACGACTCCACCAATTGGTGTGGTAATTTTCGGATAAATCCAACAGTATCTGTCAGTAAAAATGGTAAATTTTCTACCACCACTTTTCGAACTGTAGTATCGAGAGTTGCAAACAATTTATTCTCTGCAAACACTTCCGATTTACTCAGCATGTTCATAATTGTGCTTTTTCCAACATTGGTATAACCAACTAAAGCCACGCGAACTAACTGTCCACGATTACCTCGTTGCACTGACATTTGCTTGTCAATAGATTTCAACTTCTTTTGGAGTGCTGCAATTCGATCTTGTACAATTCGTCTATCGACCTCAATTTGCGTTTCACCTGCACCACTTCGCATACCAATTCCACCTTGTTGTCTTTCAAGGTGTGTCCACATACGCGTAAGTCTCGGTAAAAGGTATTTCAATTGCGCCAATTCTACTTGTGTCTTTGCGTGAGATGTTCGAGCTCTACTCGCAAAAATATCTAAGATTAAATTGTTACGATCCAAAACCCTGACCTCTAAAACCCGTTCAATATTTCTTAATTGCGATGGTGAAAGTTCATCATCAAAAATCACCAAGTCAACGTTGTTCATTAAAACAAACTGACGAATTTCATCAAGTTTACCCGTACCAACATATGTTTTAGAATTTGGTGTTTCTAAGTTTTGATTGAACTTTTTTATAGAAATCATCCCTGCTGTTAAAGCAAGAAATTCGAGTTCATCAATATATTCTTTTGCTTGAGCCTCTGTTGTTCCTTGGGATGTTACACCAACCAAAACACACTTCTCCTCAACAGCATCCACCAAAACGTGTTCTGTACCCATAGTTATTTTCTCAATGTTAAAACATGATCTACAATTTTCTTTTTCTCTTTAGAGCTTTCAATAATTGTTTTAAAAGCGGGCATTCCATTCCCCCCTTGATCAATTGCCTTTAATATTTGCTCAGCTGTCAAAATTGACACTATTAAATCAGGTGACGACGAAGCTTGAAGTCCACCATCGACTCCATGACAACTTGCGCATCGTTGAATAAATAAATCTTCCCCTGTAAACTGTGCTTCAGGCTTACTTTTTTCAGTTTTCCCTCCACATGATGCCAAAACAACTGCGGATAAGAATGCTATAGTTCTTATGCCCATGCTCCTCCTAATGCTTCTCTAAATGGCCAAGGAATAGATGCAAGAATCAAGATTAAACCTATGGAATAAAAAACCATAATTTTTCTATGCTTATCTCTTGTTCCAACTAATTTTTCTGCTTTTTTCCTTCCAATTGTTACAATAGTAATGGCAATTAACATTCCTAGTATGTGCTCTAATCCAAAGAATCTAAACATAGCATCTTTCATCCAACCTTCACCATAGCTTACTTTCGATTTTTCATTGATAAAGAACAAACCTAAACCAATTAACAATTGCGTATGAAGCATAATCATCGCGAAAAGATTAATCATTTTATCCTTTTTCAAGTACTTTCCAGAAGTTTGAGATTTAGCAGCATTAAAAATTGCCACAAGAATTAAAATAAGAGCTATCCATCTTAACCCTGAATGTGCGTGAAGTAATCCGTTATACATAGTATTTTATTTACAAAAATAGAAAAATGCATGAAGACCAACGCATTTAATAATCCGCTGTTTGCTTACAATTTTTAATTTTACACGTACATCAAACGAATAATCGAATGAAATTCTCTTTTCTCTTTACATTTTTGTTCCTCTCCGTTCCTCTTTTCGGACAAATGAAACCTCTAAATGGAGTAATCGAATCGGAAGCTGCATATTATGCCCTGAAAAACGCTACGATCTATGTTAGTCCTTCTCAAAAGCTATCTAATGCTACAATTTTGATAAAGGACAATAAAATTGTAAAAGTTGGGATATTGCTTACCACGCCAAAAGATGCGGTAATTATTGATTGTAAAAACAAAACAATCCTACCCTCATTCATCGAACTTTATTCTAATGTTGGTCAGCCAACATTAAAGGCAGAATCTAGATCGAATCGACCTCAGTATGAAACATCAAAACAAGGTGCTTTCTATTGGAATGAAGCGATTCACCCAGAAATTAATGCATCTGACACATATGTTAATGATGAAAAAATCAATAAATCATTGATTGAGAAAGGTTTTGGCTTTGCAATATCACATCAAACGGATGGAATTGCTCGTGGCCAGGGTGCACTTGTTGCTTTAGGGAATGAACAAATCATTTTAAATACCCTCAAAACATCCAGTTATTTTTCTTTCGAGAAAGGAATTTCAAGACAAAGTTATCCTTCTTCATTAATGGGGTCTATTGCGCTATTGCGTCAAACTTTATATGATGCCAATTGGTATGCTGGCAATAACAATGAGCGCAACCTTTCTCTTGAAGCTTTAAATTCACAATTAGCTGGCAACCTATATTTAAAAACACGCGATAAACTAGACATACCCAGAGCACAAAAAATTGCAGATGAGTTCAAACTAAAATTCAACTACATCGGTTCAGGGAATGAATACGAAATTGTAGAGGAATTAAAATCAATAAAGTCGACTTTTATATTACCAATTGACTTTCCAGAAGCATACGATGTGAAGAACCCATATGTTTCTCGTCAGATTCCGCTAAGCGATCTTAAGCATTGGGAAATGGCTCCCCAAAACCCTGCAATTCTATTAAAATATGGGTTAAACGTTGCGATTTCATCCGAAAACACAAAAGATCAAAAAGTCTTTTGGACAAACTTGAGAAAAGCCATTGCTCATGGATTAACCGTAGAACAAGCATTGAATGCATTAACCGTAATTCCGGCAACAACTATTGGGGCAGAGAAGGAAATTGGATCGCTTGAACCGGGTAAAATTGCAAGCTTCATGATTTATGATGAAGATCCATTTGAAGAAAAAGGAAATGTCATTGAATCTTGGTCTTTTGGTAAACGCACCATTTATGAACGACCTAACGATACGGATATTTCAGGTAAATACACCATTACTGTTGGTAACTACCAATTTCCGATTGAAATAACGGGAACTGCGAAAGAGCTCAAAGGATCTGTAGATTATAAAAAAGCAATAGATGGCGAAGTGAAAGACACCACAGCGAAGGCCTTTGTTGAACTGTCTGAGAATGACATAACGATTCAATTTAATGTAAACAAAACTGACCTTCATGGAAGTGTCAACCTGAGAGGAAAAGTCAATACAAAATTTGGTGTATTTGAAGGGGATGGGTTTCTTCCCAATGGTGAATGGGTTAAATGGACTGCTGTAAAAAGTGGTAAGGTGAAAGATTCAGATAAAAAGAAAATAGCTAAAAGTGAAATCGATACATTGAATTACGCTTGGTTACCAAATATGTCTTACGGATTTGAAACACTCCCCGAAACAGAAACAATTGTAATTAAAAACGCAACAATTTGGACGAATGAATCAGAAGGAATCATTCAAAATGGAATGGTCGTAATTAAAGACGGTAAGATTTCATTTGTTGGCGATATGAATCATAGAGCACCAACAAATGCCCGTGTGATTGATGCACAAGGAAAACATGTAACCTCTGGTATTATTGATGAACATTCACACATCGCAATTTCCAAAGGTGTTAACGAAGGAGGTCAAGCAATTTCTGCTGAGGTAAGTATTGGACATGTAGTTAATCCGGATGATATAAATATATACCGTCAATTATCAGGCGGTGTTACTGCGGCGCAGTTGCTACATGGTTCAGCAAATCCCGTAGGTGGTCAATCAGCTTTAATTAAATTGAAATGGGGACATTCTGCAGAAGACATGCTAATTGATAATGCTCCAAAGTTCATCAAGTTTGCTTTAGGTGAAAATGTAAAACAATCCAATTGGGGAATTAACTCCGGTCGCTTTCCACAAACAAGAATGGGAGTTGAGCAGATTTATTATGATGGATTCATGCGTGCGATGGCTTATGCAAATGAATGGAAAGCTTTCAAATCTGGTGAATCAAAATCAATTCCAAGAACAGACTTAGAACTAGAGGTTTTAAATGAAATCATGAACAATGAACGTTTCATCTCTTGTCACTCCTACGTACAATCTGAAATCAATATGTTGATGCATGTAGCTGATTCAATGGGATTCAGAATTAACACATTCACACACATTCTTGAAGGGTACAAAGTTGCTGATAAGATGAAAGCTCATGGAGCAGGAGGATCTACCTTTTCGGACTGGTGGGCATACAAGTATGAAGTTAACGATGCTATTCCGTACAATGCTTCAATGATGAACGAACAAGGAATTGTTGTTGCCATTAACTCGGATGATGCCGAAATGGGAAGACGATTAAATCAAGAAGCAGCAAAAAGTGTAAAATACGGAGGGATGTCAGAAGAGGACGCATGGAAAATGGTTACATTAAATCCTGCAAAACTATTGCATTTAGATGACCGTATGGGAAGTCTAAAAGTTGGAAAAGATGCCGATGTCGTAGTTTGGAGTGACAATCCACTTTCTATTATGGCAAAGGTTAATTACACCATCATTGACGGTGTGGTTCTATTTGATTTCGAAAATGATATTGAATTAAGAAAACGAAACCTTGCAGAGCGCTCTCGTATCATTTCAAAGATGCTTGAAGAGAATAACAGCGGTGCCCCAAGTCGAAAGTTCTTTAAAAAGAAGAAAGGACATTATCATTGTGACACTATCGGAGAAGAATTATCCACTGAAGAAAACCACCATTAACATGAAAACAATAACAATTATAATCGGGATCTTCATTATTGGATCTACTGCCTTTGGTCAAACAAAAACACTATTAGTGAACGGTTATTTACACAAAGGCAATGGCGAAGTTATGGAAACTGCTGCCGTAGGAATAGTTGATGGTAAAATTTCATTAATTAAAAATTCTAACGCCTATACCATTAACCCTTCAGATTGGGATACAATTATTCAACTCAATGGCAAGCACATATATCCGGGGTTTATTGCCCCAAATTCAACATTAGGACTAACAGAAATAGATGCTGTTCGTGCAACACGAGATTTTGATGAAGTTGGCACTTACAATCCTCATATCCGTTCTCAAATCGCATTTAATGTTGAATCTAAAGTGATCAGTACAGTTCGTACGAACGGTGTATTGTTGTCTCAGGCAACTCCTAGAGGAGGTTCTATTTCGGGGAGTTCTTCCATAATGAAGTTAAATGGATGGAACTGGGAAGACGCAACAGTATTAAAAGATGATGGAATTCATTTAAATTGGCCTTCAAGCGTAAGTGGTGGCGGTTGGTGGGCAGAGCCGAAACCAAAATCGGCAAACAAAGATTATATTGATCAAAAATCAAAACTTTACGACTTTTTTGAACTCGCTCAAGCGTATTCAAAAACAGACAAAAATGAAAAATTTGATATCCGATTAGAATCCATGCGTAACTGTTTCAAAGGAGACAAACGCGTTTACATTCACGCTGATGAACTACAGCAGCTCATTGACATTATTGACTTTGCAAAACAATTCGATTTAAAGTACCCTGTAATTGTTGGTGGTTATGACGCGCACAATATAACACGGTTACTTTCAGACGCCAAAATTCCTGTCATGGTAGTTCGTCCGCATAGCTTGCCAGAAAATGAAGAGGATGACATAGACATGGGGTACAAACTACCCTACTTACTTCAACAAGGTGGAGTGCAATTCTGCATTCAAAATCAAGGAGATATGGAAGCGATGAATGCACGTAACATTCCCTTCTTAGCAGGAACTGCAATGGCATATGGGTTAACAGAAGAACAGGCGGTACAATCGATTAGTTTATCCGCAGCAAGAATTATGGGTATTGATAAGTATTATGGTTCTATTGAAAAAGGCAAATCGGCTACGCTGTTTGTTTCTGAAGGAAATGCCTTAGATATGCGAACAAATCAAATATTTCTTGGATTAATTGACGGTAAGTTTATTCCAATTTCGAATATGCAATACGAATTATATAAAAAGTATACGGAAAAGTATAAATAACAAAAAACGGGGATGATTTCTCATCCCCGTTTCAATATCAACTGTATATCTTACAGATTTTTTAATGCGTTTTTAGTTTCCGCTTCTGCTTCATTAGCAATTTCGTTAGCTTTTTCAGTAGCAACTTCTTTGATTGTTTGCTCAGCCTCAGATTGTACTTCGTCCATTTTAGTTTCAGCCTCTTCTTTCATTTCATCAAAAGCAGCATCTGTTTCTTCTTTCAATTCATCAAACATCCCTTCAATTTGAGCGTCCAAATCATCTAAGTTTCCTTCTGTTTCAACAGAACTTGAGCATGAACCCATTGCTAATCCAGTAAATAATACTGCAGCAAGCATAAATTTTTTCTTCATCGTAATAATATTTGGTTTTCTCTAAATTACACATTATTGAAAACATTAGACCAATTTAGCGATTAATTATCCCAGACTTTCTGCTTTTGAAGTTGATTTTGTATCTTTGGAATCATTCTTAATAAGTTAATTATCAAAATATACAATTATGTCATTTGAATTACCAAAATTACCATATGCATACGATGCATTAGAGCCACATATTGATGCTAGAACAATGGAAATCCACCATTCTAAGCACCACAATGGTTATACAAATAACTTAAACAACGCAATCGCGGGTACAGAATTTGAAGGAAAATCTATCGAAGAGATTCTTACTTCTTGTGCTGACAATCCAGCTGTAAGAAATAACGGTGGTGGTTTTTGGAATCACAGCATGTTTTGGGAAGTAATGAGTCCAAATGGTGGTGGTGAACCAACAGGTGAAATTTCTGACGCTATTGATGCAGCATTTGGTTCATTCGCAGAATTTAAAGAGGCATTTTCGAAAGCAGCAGCTACAAGATTCGGTTCAGGATGGGCTTGGTTATGTGTTGTTGATGGCAAATTGGAAGTTTGTTCTACACCAAATCAAGATAATCCATTAATGGGATTAGGTTGTGCTGGAACTCCGATTTTAGGATTGGACGTTTGGGAACATGCTTACTACTTAAACTACCAAAACAGAAGACCTGATTATATCAATGCATTTTTCAATGTAGTGAATTGGGAAAAAGTTGCAGCAAACTTCGCAGCAGCAAAATAATTATAGCTTTTGCTATGGCAAGGGAACTCGGATGAGTTCCCTTTTTTTGTAACTAATAATTACGCTATCGTTATTTTATTAAATCAAACAACATGCGTAAAACACTCTCTTCAGTCCGCTATAGTATCATGTTACTAGCAGTTATTTTATTCAGTACAGCATTTACACCTTCTGTTACAAAACAGGTTAATCTCATCAGCGCAATTGCAAATAAAACTATAACAGCCAAGATAACATCCTCTGGAAATTACAGTGGAAACTGTGTAAATATTGAATTAACAAATAATACGAACAATCCACTCTCTATTATTTCAGCAGGAGGCACAAAATTTCATCCTGAGAATGAAGATGAGCAGACATTAATTCAACTCGAAGATGATATCATTGTTTTAAAGCCTAAAGGCGTTTATAAAGGAAAAATTGCAGCATTTTGTACCGAAGCTTCAGACCGATGTCCCTCAGAAGCAAGCACTATGCGTTTAAGTAAAAATTCAAACCCAAAATTTGATCAACTTATTACCTATTTGAAAGGTAAGCAGATTCCAAAAACAACTTATCAAGATGCGGTATGGGCAATTTCAGATAACAAGTCTATCTCAAATATTTCAAATGAAACTAAGGCCTCGAATGATTTCAGAATATACATGGCTGATTTAACTGGACAAAAAAATACGTGGTATAGTTCACCACAAAACGTTGAGGTAGATAATCAAGGAAACTTTAATTATGAAACCGTCAATATCAATGGAGCTTTAGAGTTTGACTGTACGAAAGGTGCAAAAGTTCGTCAGGATGTCATGAAAGCAAATGGTGAGCCGATGTTTCAAAGTGAAAAATCAATGACTGCACAAACGACGCATATTCGATATCGCTTTAGAATGTCAGTTCGAGGATGGGAAAAAGGCGAATACTATATCAAAATACATGATGGTAATCAAACACTTGCTAAATACGAATTTTCGATTTAGACTGTTGCTGGCATATTAATCGCTACCACAGCTTTCACTTCTGGCGCTACTTTTTTCACCGCTTCTTCTAATCCCGCTTTTAACGTCATCATAGACATTGAACAATCTTTACAAGAACCTAGAAGCCTTACTACAACAGTAGCATCGTCCTGAATCTCTACCAATTCCATATCACCTCCATCTGCATGAAGAAATGGTCTTAATTGTTCCATTGAGTCTAATACTTTGACTTCGATTGCCTTTTTATCAATTGACATGCTCTTTCTTTTTGGCTTTCAACAATTTAACTTCTTCTACAAAGGTAACAACTAATTCATCGAAAGCTTTTGAAATAGGTGTGTTTTCTTGGAATACTGCCGGTCGACCTACATCACCTGCTTCTCTCACACTTTGCACTAAAGGAACATGACCAATAAATGGAACGCCCATTCCTGTCGCTAAATTCTTAGCACCATCACGACCAAAAATGTAATACTTGTTCTCTGGTAATTCAGCAGGTGTAAACCATGCCATATTCTCCACCATACCAACCACTGGAACATTGATCGTATCCAATTTAAACATGTTGATTCCTTTACGCGCATCTGCCAAGGCCACCTCTTGAGGTGTACTCACAATAACGGCACCGTCTAAAGGAACGGTCTGTACTAAAGATAAATGAATATCGCCTGTACCAGGTGGTAGATCGATCAATAAATAATCTAATTTACCCCAATACGCATCTGTAAACATTTGCGTTAATGCTTTAGCAGCCATTGGGCCTCTCCACACTACAGCACTATCTTGTTCAGTGAAAAAACCAATAGATAAAATCTTAATTCCATAACTAACTACAGGACTAATCTTTGGAACACCATCAATATCAATCATCGTTGGTTTTTCGTCAACTACATCAAACATTGTAGGCATAGAAGGACCATAAATATCGGCATCAACAATTCCTACGCGATAACCTGCTTTTGCCAACCCACCAGCGAGATTTGCTGTAACAGTAGATTTTCCAACCCCACCTTTTCCTGATGCAATTGCAATTACATTCTTTACTTCAGGTAATATTTTTCGGTGTGCTGATTTTGCTTCAGCCGGCATCCCTTTCACCTCACTTTGGATTACAATTTGTTCTCCAAATGATTTTTTCAAGTTAAAATCTATCGCTTCAGTCATACGTTTACGCGCGTGTAATGCTGGGTTTGACACCAGTACGGTAAGCTTAATGACTTCATCTGTAATTTCGAGATTTTCTACCAAATTAGCAGAAACGATATCTTGTTTTAAGTCTGGTTCAACGATAGCACCAAGTACTTCTAAAACTTTCTCACGTGTTAATTCCATCCGATTTCTGGCTTTGCGCCTAGAATTTAATTTTTATTCAATTGGTCGAAGTGACTTAATAGACTTCGCCATTAATTCAATGATTACCTTTTCGTAACCATCTTCACGAGATTGCAATTCGTATGTAATCCCATCAATAACTTTTGAACCATAAACATGGTAAGACTTATGTTCAACACCAACTTTAGGAGAAGCCTTATCGGTTCCTTTTACAAGCAGCGTACGTTCGTATAAGATTAAGTCAGCTTCATCGATTAAGTATTTCACTTTAAAAAAGGTTTGTTCAGCTAACTCTTTCTTTTCAACTTCGATTAGATCGTTGATATCTCCATAATCTTCAATTAATAATTGAAAATTTGATCCAATATTAACTTCCCATTTAATATCATCTTCGATATGCACAACTTCTGGTTTTGTTGAAGCTCCAATATTAGCAGTTTCATCTGGTAGAGAAATTATAGCAGGAATATCATAGACACCTAGTGCAAAATCTTGAAATTCGTAGTAGTCATCATCCACGACAATATCATCTCCAACAGCATCGGAAGGTGTATCTCCTCCGCATGAATTTAGCATTAACGAAGCAGAAATTACCCCAATAAAAATCAATCCTATATTTAAAAATGACTTCAACATAAATTGTCGTTTTTTATACTCATAGAGTACGCAGTTATACAAATATACAAAATGAAGATGGTAAAGTGATGAAATCAAATAATCATGACTCCTTTATCACCAATTTCAGGAATTATTTTCATGTTTTTCTCCATTAAAGTTTCTGGCAAAAACACAAATTTTTTATCATACATTTTATCGTGACAATAGTAGCTAACCCAGAATTCATTTGCCAATCCGAAAACACTTTCCATTATAGGTTCTATTTTCGCAACTTCGTTTGGCATTAATAAATCAACCTTATGTCTTAAGACTGATGTTTTAATTTTTTCTCCAGTAGCTAGATTTTCACCATAACCTCGGCTAGTAATTAATATCTCATCAATAATATCTTCTCCTAAATTCAAAAGATAAACATTATAGATCTTCTCCTTTGTTTCACTTAATTGTTGAACTACTGCTACTCCAATATTTTCTACCTTTGGGCCTAAAAGCTCCTCGCGCATCTGATTATTTTCTTAATTATACTATTTCAATCTTTAACAAGTTTCTTATTTGAACTTATTAATTTTCCGAGCGCAATATATTCAAATAAGCCGTAAGAATGACCTACTTTCAACTTGATTTTATCGATGTATTCTTTATCTTGAAGCTTATCTTCCGGGATTGTTACCAAAGGTTTTTTCTTTGATCCTAGTCGTATAATAACTAAATTTTCGCTTGGTATTGAGATAACATATTGACCATTAATTCCTCGACAATAATCTACTTTTCCTTCTGGATCTAAATAAGTCCATGTATGTAATCCATATCTATAATTTGGTATTCCATCTTCTGTTGTCAATTCCTGAGGTGTTACCATTTCATAGTAGAACCAAGAAGGAATAATTTGCTCATCGTTAAAACAACCCTTGTTTAATAATAACTGTCCAATTCGACCATAATCACGTGCTGTAGCATACATACAACAAAATGCTTTTTCATCCCCTAATTCTTTATCAAGGCTCCAATAAGCATCGTGTTCAGCTCCGATTCTCTTCCAAACTTTTTCTTCTGCATATTCACTTAAACCTTTCCCTGTTGCAGCTTCAACAATGTATCCTAACAATTGCGAATTACCACTTTGATATTTAAATATTTTACCTGGCATACTCTCCATAGACTGCCCAATCACCAATCTTCTCAGATCACTACCATAATATGATTCAGCATTATCCGAAAATGGATTTTTTCCACTCTCTTCCCAATCTAAACCTGAAGCCATTTCCAACAAATGTCTGATGGTCACCTCATCTTTACCCTTATCAGCGAACTCAGGTAAATAAAGAGAAACCTGATCATCTATACTTTTAATGTCCCCATCTTCAATTGCTATGCCGATTAAAATAGCGACAAGTGTTTTGGCGACTGAAAAAGAATTAGAAACAGTACTTTCTGTATGTCCCCCCCAATAATTTTCATAGAGCAATGTATCTCCACGAAAGACTAAGAACGCTTTTGTATCGAGTTCATCGATAATCGCCTTATAATTCTCTGGTAAAACAAACTGATTATATCGCTCATCTTTAATTATAGATGTGGGCTTCTGTGCAGCTTCTACTGTGGAATATGGGAATACGTTAAGATCATAAATGGTTGGTCCCGTTTTACCTACCAAGTATGTATTTACTATTCCTTTGTACATATAAAACCTTCCGGAGAGCACAATAAACAAGTTGAACGTGATGAACAATGCCAACAACGTGTACAAGCTATACTTAAGAAATTTTAAACTTATTCTTTTCATTTAAACCGTGTACGAAAACTCAAATAGGGTTGCGAGTTTCTCTTTAAGAACATTAGACACTTCTTCCATGTCCAATTTACGTCCTAACTCGCGTTCCATTGAAGTTACGGCTTTATCTTGAATTCCACAAGGGATAATATGAGAAAAATAGGATAGATCAGAATTGACATTAAAACCAATTCCGTGCATAGTAACCCATCGAGAACTTTTCACACCAATTGCGCAAATCTTTCTAGCTGTTGGTTTATCACCATCAA
>JBFHHS010000022.1:0-20167 GCA_041596895.1 Crocinitomicaceae bacterium
ATGCGTATCAGGAACATTTGCTTTCGCCTCATTTTCGCGTTCCTTACTTTCATTGATTGCACGTTCTAAAACCAAGTTTTCCAAATCTACAGTCACGGAATAAGAACGACTCAATTTCTTTTTGTTTGCATCAATGGCTTTCTCTAAACGCGCTTGTAACTCCTGTTCACGATCTACAGCTTCTTGTGCTTTATTCTCACTTGTAGAACCGTTAATTGCAGCAATATCGAATGGATAATCGTTATCAACTTTCTTCTGATATTCTATGACCTGCAATGCTGATATTGACTCAATCGCTTTATCCTTTTGCGATGCCACAGTCTCCACTTGCGCATCAATCAATTCATTGATTACTTCCAATTCCATTAAGGACTGAACATCCTCTGGAGATTTAGCCAGTTGTTTTTCAATTGCTTCTTTTTTAGTTTGAAGCGCATTCAACTGATTGACCTCTAAAGCTAACAATGCTTCATTTGATGCAAAGTCGCCATTTCCTTCTTCGAGCAAGGCCCCTTTTTCATTTTGATACGAGCGCACCAACTCCTGATTTAATGCCGCTTCAATTTCGCTACGTTCAACAGTGACTTCTGTGGTATTCGAATTCGTTTCCGCTGTTGATTTTAGCTGTGTGATCTTATTTTCGATTGATACAACAGACGCTTGTGTTGATTCTAACAATTGAGCCGTTGCCGTTTTCTTCGCTTGTAAAACCTTATCGTTCTCGTTTGTAGTTAATGACTCGTTTATTTGAGCAAGTTCCTTTAATAAATCGTCAACCAATTCCTCTTCGTGCTTCAACAAAGCCTCTTCTCTTTCCAGTTCCGAGAAACTCGAATTATTGACAATCTCATTCTTATCGCTTTCATAATTTGGCGCAACTTCCGAAAGCACATCCGCTGAAGACAATTCAGGAACCTCGACATTATCCAAAGCATCGATTTGATTCTCAAGCTGTTCGATACGGTGTTCTTTTGATTCGATGAGTTCACCTAAAATTCCTTTTTCAGCGATTAAGGATGTATTAGCATCGTCTTTTCTCAATGCCTTATCGACCTCTGCCAATTGATCTTTCAATTGATTCACTGTACGTTTTTCAAGACTTTGTTCAGCCTCTAAGCGTTCCGTTTCGTTAAGAGATTGATTTGAAGTAATGTCTTTCAATGACTCCTCATACCCAGGAGCAACTTTATCCATCACACTTTTTTCCGTCAACACAGACGTTGTTTGATTCAATGCATTGATGGTCTGATTCAATTCTGCTATTTCACTGTTTTTTTGAATCGCTAACTCCGAAAGCATTTCTTTTCTCGCCAACAGTTCTGTATCGTCTGCATTCTTTTTAAGGTCTTTTTCTACCCCTTCGAGTTCGTTTTGAACATCATCGAGTAATTCCGTTTCTAGCGATTGAAGCGCCTCTGCTTTTTCCAATTCCGTTTTATCTGAAGACTGAATATCTTGTTTATCCGCAGTGTAATCCGGTGCAAATTCTGCAATGACATCTTCTACTGACAGTGCCACAGAAGGATTTTCAATATCTGAAATCGTTGCTTGGATGTTCGTCTGTTCCGATTTCAGTTCCTCCATTAAGTTTTGAAGTGCGGCGCTTTCCGTATTTAACTGTTCACTTTCACCTTGTGTGGAGATGGCTTGTTCTATTTGCTCCTTACGTGAAGTCGCGTTATTCTGTGCAGTTTCATTTAAGGCCAGTAAAGTTTTGTTCTTTTCTAATTCAGATTGATTGTCATCTGCAAGAATTTCGGCTTTTCGTTCTTGGTAGTCCTCTTGGATTGAAGCAACTTGACTTGCACCAACATCGTTCCCTCCATCTACTGGAATATAATCCGGATTTAGCTCAGGGTTTTGTTCCACCAGGTCGGCCAATTGCGATTCAATGGCATTGTTCTCTATCTCCACTACTACATCATCCGCATTTTTAATTGAAGCATCCACCTTCGCCTTATCGATTGCAGCGATATCCTCATTTAACATGGCTTTTTGAAGTGAAGCAATATTGTTATCCAACAAACCTAACTCGATGTTTTTCTCCGTGATATTTGCTTTAACTTGCTTTTGATACTCGCTAACCATTTCAATCTCGGATTCTTTCTCTGCAATTTCATTTCTCAAGCGATCAAAATCCTTTTTCTTGGCATTTGCATACTCATTTTTAAGCAGAACCAGTTCAGATTTCAGTTGACTTTTTGTTTTCTCGAATTCGGTTTGTTGTGCTTGAAATCCATTAATTTCTTCGGTCAATTTAAGGCTTTTCGCGACCAAATCATTCACCATTTGATTTGGGGACAAGCTACGCGTATTGTTAATTGCATCCTTATTCTTCGCTAATAATTTTAATGCCTCCTCTTCCTTATCCGCAGCAAGTAGCGCATTGTATTTATTTTCAAGAATTTGAATTACACCTACCTCACTATCTGAATTTCCCGTTGTTTCTAGTGCCTGATCAATCAGAACATCCAGACTTTTAATCTCCTGAGCCAATTGATTTTTCTCCACCTCCAAACGTTGCGCCTGCAATAAAATCTCGTGCTTTTCTCCCACAGAAGAAGTCGATTCTGCCTTTGTTAACAGGCCATTGATTTCATCATCCAATTGCTTTATCCGATCCGACTTCTCTATAATTTCTACAGAAAGGTTTGACTCAATGCGATTGGCCGTTTCTTGCTTCAGTTTCTCCGTAATTGCCAATTCTCCCAATTGATCGCTCACTTCCAACAAAGACATATCTTTGAAGCCCATTTCCGCCAAAACAGAATTCAATTCCAGTTGTGCATCCAATTCTTTTAAATCAAATTGATCCACGTTAACATCTAAGGTTGCACGTTTTCGGATGACATCTGCAATGATTGCTTCGGCGCCTTCCACTTCCTCATTGAACAAGTTCACGATTCGTACAATCTCGACACCATCCACCATAGCGTGAATCGCTTTTTGCTTCAATGGTCTGAATTCATCAAGATAAGGCAATTCAACTAAAAACTTGTAAACATCTTCGCTACCGTCGACTGTAACTTCGTAATTGTATTTCCCGCCTTTTGGAAATACAAAAGAGTACTTGCCTTTTGCGTTTGATTTAATCTTCCCTACCTCAGCGCCATTGGTATTAGAAGTTACAGTTACGAACATCGATTTATTATCTGGATTGATCTCTGAAAGGAAATCCCCCATTACAATTACCTCTTGAATCGGCACACGAGCAACACGCACATTGTAGACATGCAACTTACCATTCTGACTTTGACGTGAAGAAGCGAAGTAAGCGTTTTTGTGCAATGAATCTACCACATAGAACAAATCATCATCTGGAGAACTAATTGCAAAATCTACATTTTCCGGTTTACCGAACCCGTTGATATTCGGATTAAATCTAGAGAAGAACACATCGTATCCCCCCATGGAGTTATGTCCGCGCGAACTGAAATACAGGAAATCGCCACTGGGATGCATGTAAGGGAAATCTTCATCCTCGTTTGTATTGACAGCACCCGGAAGAATTTGAGGATCTCCCCACCCACCATTTGGCAACCTACGACGGATAAAGATGTCTTTCCCCGTTGATTCATCATCACCATAACTGGAATAATAGATTGCTTTTGCATTAGGTGGAAAATGCACAATGGGTACATGCCCTTTTTTCTTATCTAATTTAGATTGAAACTCTGCACTCACAAGGATATCTCCCCCGATTGTTTGCATGTTTTTATACAAACGAAAAAATTTATCGTTATCGATTTCTTGTTTTTCAGAAACGATAATATCCGTGAATTGTGCCAATAATTTTTTACCATTGTCGCACATTTCAATTTCACGTTCTACTAAATAACGTTTATCTTTTTTATCCCGATTGGCGAGGTACCTTTTATAACTCGCTTTTGCATCTTCGAATTGATAATTCAGGTGTAAAGCTTTTCCATGAAAATAAAACGCACGAGGATCGATACCTGGTTCTTTGACGGCAAAATTTAAATAACGTAACGCATCAGGCTTCTGTGTAGAATTAAATAACAAGCACGCACCATAGCGAAAATTATAGTCCGCACTGGTAGGATTTAGTGAAAGTAACTGTAAATATAATGGCGTAGCATCGACGTATTGCTCTTTCTCGAACAACTTCCCTGCACTCTCATTTATTTCCGCTTCTCCTTGTGAAAAAGAGACAAAAGAAACCACAATAAAAACAAGGACATTAATCGTATGTCTTAATCCTTTCATTTAATTTTTCACGCACATTGAATTATATATCAAGCTTATAGTACGATTAAATCAGTAAAAGGTTCAAATATAACTGCTGTCAACACGACATGTTTCAATCTCAATTCTTCAATTATTTAAATAGGTTCATAAACTTCGCAAGGTAAACGGTGTTAGTCGTCGCCTCAAATTTGAAGTTTTTCTTCTTACGTTTTTCTTCTTTCATTTCCGTTAACGGAGCGCTTAATTCCTGATCGCCTGTTTTAATTTTCAGCGTACCATCTTTTTTCTGCATCGAGTAATGGAAGAAATAATCGCGCCCCCCTGGGATATTGATGTAAGTCGTAAACATATCACCACCGGCTTTCGAATAAATCTGTTGGAAGAAGGCTTTAAACGGAACATATTTCATTACAGGCTTTCCGTACATACTTACAAGCACAGCACTTTCCACATTCGTAATTAACCCTCTATCTTGAACTTTATCGCTTCTAAATGAGCTCAATCTCAAACCTGAAATAGTCATTGATTTCTGTAGGCCATCAGGTAATTTCTTAACCTCACCCAAACGCACGTATTCATCTTTCAATTTATCCGCTGCTTTTTCGTCATCCCATTCGATCACAGCTTGCTCTAGCGTTGTTGAATTGAAATCCATTGGTTTTAATCCTTCAACCGCATTAATTCTTGTTGCGACATCTTGCATCAATCCTTTATCCAGCTCCATATCAAATCTTGCGGTAATATTCATTGAAGTCTCACCAGTTTGCTGATTGTAATTTACAACCCCAACGGCATCCACCACAACATCGCCATAATCCATTCCCAGAGAAATGACACCATCACCATTCATGGAGCAACTTTCAGTATGAAGAGCGATATAATTTCCTTTTTCTCCACGATTTATCAATTTATCTTTCGATCCTATCTGGAATTCATTGGAACCAGCATTGTATTGTAAGTACCCGTTAGATGTCATCACAATCGGATCATTTTCATCAATTAAAGCAGACAAGAATGTTGGGTACAATGCGATACTATCTGTTGAAGGAGAATCTCTCCACACAATCCCTGCAGAGATAGCCTTTCCATCCAAATCTTTCATTTCTTCAGAAACAGGAATCTGAATATTTTTCGGATCAATTTCAGAAGTAAACGCCATCCAGTTACGATCAAACTTTTCACAGCCATGGTTAATACGCGTGGCACCCGAGAAGCTGATTAAAGGATTTGCGGCACGAATGGCCACGTCTCCATAATAATCGAACTTATCGCTCAACTTAAAGTCAATCTCTGCCGCTATTTTCCCGGAAGCCTTTGTTTGATACGAAGTATCCAATCCAATATCATTCATTGCGATGTAGGTCACATTACTATCTAAGTCGTAATACGGATACTGCCCTTGTGCCGAGTAATCTCTACGCGCTTTAATTTCAACTTCTGCTTTTTCGAACCTGTGGTATTTTGTAATGTAATTCGCTACGATCTCTGCATTAAGCAACTTATCAATTTTTGCTTTTTTGCGAATATTCAATTTCATGCTATCTGGATAGATACGAGCATCGGCAATATCGACATACTCCACCTTCTCACAAAAAATCGTTTTTGCTTTTAGGTCGAACTTCGCTTTCGGAGCTCTAAATTGAAGTGAATCCTGTTTAGGGTGAGTAGAATAGAAGTTAGGACCAACTAAATCAACACCCGAATTGATAGCCAATTGCGCATCCTCTTTCTTTTCCATTTCAATCGACAATTCATCCATCAACCACGTAAACTGGTCCATCTTACACATGTATTGATTCACTGGGAATTCGACTACAGATTCACCTTCATTGGATTTAAACACACCATTTCTGTCTTTAAACGAAACATGAGCATTCACGTTATCCGTTTTAAATGCCAAAGGATCTTCTTCTAAGTCATCACTTTCATTTTTAAGATTAAATCCAGAAGTATCCGCATCAACATCGTAACGCTTGTATCTGAAGTTATCTGAAACTAAGGTTGCACTAACGAAAGTCATCAACCCTGCCCCTGTCATTCCCGTAGGACGTACAGTAGCCGTTCCTCTAAATCGAGCTTCTTTATCGAAGAACACCATTTCATTCTTCGGTGTTGATTTTGCCCTTAAGATTTGCTGTTTTGGAATGTAAGTAATGTATGCATCCTTCGCGGTAACATCAGGAAACTCCACACCTGTAGCCATTGGTCTGTTTTCGAACTGTGCAATTCCTACTGTAGAATCAGGCAAGAAAGCCAGCGCATTTGAAACAGAAGTAGAGTGGACAAAATTGATTGTACCAGAACCCTGCAGACCATTATTCGATAATGCGATTTGGTTTTCATACTTAGCTTCAGTACCATAAAACTTATACCCACCAGCTGGAGCTTTCGTAGAGAAACCAAACGAATAATCCGGCATAATTTTGAGGTCTTCATTGATTTTAGGGAAGATTCCAGCAGACGTTAATTCACCTTTCAATCTGAATGCACGTTCTTTGAAGTCATTTAAACTATCCAATTCAAAAGGAAGTACGGTATAATAGAAACGCGTACTATCATACACTCCACGATAGATTTTATCTGAGTTATAGAATACCTTTGAGCTTGTAGTTGATTTCAACTGAGGATAATTTTCAAATCCTTTTTTATTTCCTGATTTATTTTCAGGATCATCGATTAAGATTTCACCTGCGATACCAATCAAGCTAGAAACCATTGCAATTGAGCGCGTTCCATCCTCTTGTTTCAATGGTCGCACTCTAAATAATGCTTCCTCTGTACTTAACAAGTTCAGTTTATAATTATCATATTCAAATTTGGCAGCTTTTGTATTCACCTCAAGTTTTCCGGCATTCACCCAACCAGCAAAATTGAAGTCGCGGTTTTGTTTTACTTTCACTTCGCTATTTTCAGGAAACACCACAGTATTTTTCGAAGCTGAAATAACGACATTATCCACTGCTTCTAAGTCTAAATCGAGCGTTGTTAAGTTCAACACCCCGAAATTTTCTTTGATTCTTCGTTCTTCATTTTGGCGTTTGTACAATTCCTGAACAGACTTTAAATACGGATCATTTTCGATTTGATCATCAGAATAGCCTCTCAATTCTTTCGGTCTAAAATCGCATGTAAACACGATGTTATCAAAATCTTTGGATCCTGCTTTCGCCTTTACGAACGTTTCCAATTTCTCGTTGATTGTCACCATTTGATTCTCCGTATCATAACTGATGAACCCCATATTAGACAAGGTCAACAAAGTTGATTTAGCCTGAGAGACTGTCATTCCCAGCGCCGTGGACGCGGTTCCTTCAGAAATGACATACTCATCGTATTTATAACAATACCTTGAGAGCGCCACCAATGGATGCACGGCCGCTTGGGCTTGTAGTTTGTCGTACACCTGTGCATCGAAGTATGACTTTGATTCAAAGGAAGCAATTTTCTGTTCTTGACTTGTTCCAAATTCGTATGTAAAATACACGTTATCCGCATCAATATCCCAAGTTACTTTTGGCACATAGACATCAAGTTGGTGATATGAATCTTGAAAGGGAGCTTGACCAAGTCCAGATTTCGTTCTTGCCAATTGAATGCTTTTTTTCTCTAGGTCGTAATTGAAATTAATCCCTGGATGATACAACGAATCTCCCGTATTGAAATACATGGAAACGACAGCTTTGTTTATTGCAATCTTGTCTTTTTTGACGAAAATTTCTTTTGCTTTCGCTAGAATGAATGGATTGTCGTCTTTTTTCAATGTGATTTGAGCTTGTTCCGCATTTGTCCCTGCCCCAACGAAGCTCGACCCTTGCATTGCGAAACCACCGATATAATCAACATTAGGAACAATATTCGCGATTAACAATTTACGTTCAAAAGACAAAAACTGAGGATATACCTTATCCTCTTCGCGATTCACTTTAAACGCTCGATCTGTCATCATACCTTGAATTGGCTGATTAAAGTAAGGCGTTGTAATATTCACGGTGTCAATTCTCAGCGTAGAAGTTTTGAGTGACACATCATAATTGGTAATCTCTGCAAACGTTTTAGTAGGATCTAGGTCAACCTTTTCCCATGTAATTTGTCCACCAGAGCCGATCCATTTCTTCAAACTCGGATCATATTCCCCTGAAGTATTAATAACGTTCAAACTATCTAAAACCTCTCCTTTATCTTGAGATCGTTTAGAAATCACACGACAAACCAAGTTACCACCTTCAAAGTTGATAAATGCCTTTTTATCGTATTTAAACTCGTAGGTTCCGCCGACATAGTACCAAGCAAAATTGGATGATTCTGCAATTCTCCCTTCCGAGAAAAAACCAGCGGACATATCAATAAAATCTGAGAATTTTTTGACGTTTCTACCATCAAGTAATTTATCTACAGAGCTGTGCCATGCGACATAGCTTTCGTTTGATTGTTTGCTTTTCACGAAGGCACTTACTGAATAGACATAATTATAAACTTCAGGATAAGGTTTAAGACGTTTTAATTCAATTTGATTACACGTCTCAACCATTTTCGCGAAGTAGTCGTTTGGGAACTCTGTTGATTCAAGCAACAAAGCGGGCAATTCTTTTTTGGCGAAATCATGAAACTCACCTCTACCATATTCATTGAGTGATTTTTGAAATTCTTTTACAAACTTCTCTTTATCATTTGAATACGTCTGAGCCATAATCATTGAAGAAGTCATCAATGTTAACACTGCTAAAAGAACCTTTACTCCCATAAAATTTGTTTTATTTTTTAGTCAATTGAATACACGCCCATTCATCTTTAGAAAAGACTTTCGTTTTCTCTAAATTGAAATTCTTCGTGAATTCTACCATTTCATCTACATCCGAACTAAAGAAACCACTTAACAAAAGTGTTCCATTTTCATCCAGGGCATTTGCATACGTTTCCATGTGTGCTTTTAAGATATTCTTGTTGATGTTGGCAATAATTAATCCAAAATGCTCACCAACTACTTTATCTATATCACCACAAACACACGTAATTGTCTCGCAATTATTTCTTTCTGCGTTTTCTTGAGCATTAATTGCTGACCAATCTTCAATATCGATGGCCAAAATTTTCTTTGCTCCTAATTTCTCTGCAACTACAGCTAAAACACCAGTTCCTGTACCCATATCCAAAACATGCTCCGGCATATTCTCCAATTCGAACAACGCCTTTGTCATCATCCAAGTAGTTTGATGATGTCCCGTTCCGAATGACATTTGCGGCTGGATTGTCACCTGCATCCCTTTCGCCTCTACATTCTCGTGAAACGGAGCGATAATCGTAGCATAATCCTCTACATAAACAGGGTGAAAATCAGCTTCCCATTTGGCATTCCAATTTTGGTATGGGATCACTTTTTTGGAAACCTCCACCATTACCTCTCCTTTACCATTGAGTAACGTTTCTTCCATCACCGCTTCAACATTAACTGAAGCCTCGCAATACGCGATAACACCATTATCTGTATTAACAAAGCTATCGAAACCGCGATCTGATAATTCTGAAATCAGAATATCACTCCAAGGATCTTTAGGTGTTAGTTTTACTGTTAGTTCTACTGTATCCATTAATACGAATGTATAATTGTGTTAAAGTCTTCAGCTTTAAGCGAAGCCCCTCCAATCAGTCCTCCATCAACATTAGGACACTTTAATAATTCTTTTGCATTGGAAGCGTTACAACTTCCACCATATAAAATGGAAATATTATTTGCGACATCGGCACCATAAATCTCCGTGAGCCAAGCGCGAATGTTCTTATGCATTTCCTCTGCTTGTTCGCTTGTTGCTGTCATTCCCGTTCCGATAGCCCATACAGGTTCATAGGCAATAACACCCCCATTTATTTGATATGCATGCAAATGAAATAAACTTTCTTGCAGCTGTTTTTTTACAAATGACAATTCAGTCCCTGCTTTTCGAATCGATAAAGGTTCGCCACAACAGAAAATGAAATCGAAGTTATTTTCGACTGCGTGATTTACTTTGGCTTTTAGCAATTCATTCGATTCGCTATTATACGCTCTACGTTCGCTATGACCAATCAATCCCACAGTTCCGCCTGTGCTTACAACCTGAGGAATAGAAATCTCACCGGTAAAAGCACCATTATCATTCTGACTAAAGTTTTGCACTCCAATCTCAAAACCACCCTCATTTAATGCCGAAATTGGCTGAACAAATAAAGCTGGTGGAAATACAATTACACGTACATCCTTTGCAAACTCTTTTGCGTTTAATTCTTCTGTTAATTGAAGCGCCTGCTCCAAATCAAGATTCATTTTCCAGTTTCCCGCAACTATTTTTTGCGCCATTAATTCAAGTGTTTAGTTATAAATTCTTTTTTCGTAGGTGTCGTTCTAAAAGGATACTTCCCTTTCACCACAGCCTTTTCAATCACTAATATGGTAGGGTTAGATCTTGAAATAGCTTTCAATTCAGTCTCATCATTTACGAAAATAGGCGCAGTAAAATTATGTTTTGCTCTAAATTCATTGATACGTTCACGACTTGCGCTACACATCATAACAAAAGGAACCCCTTTTTCTTCACATGCTTTTTGAATGGCTTTAATTCGTTCTAAGTTTCTCCAATCTGCTTCATCCAAGCTTTTTGAAGAAAGTAAAACCATTCGATCCGCGTGAATTATGTAATCTCTGATACTAATTTCAGTAATAGAAGGATCTTTCAATTCAATGGTATCTAGAATCGCATAACTCTCCAAATCATAATCTGTAAGGTTATATTCAGACATAGGAATTTCAACTTCTGTCTCGCCAAAAATATCATTCAGCCTTAAACCAGGCACTTTGAGGTTCGCCATTTTTATCGCTACTGAATCCAGTTTCATTTCATATTCCCCCACATCATCAATTCCGATAAAAGGATTAAACTGATCTGTAATTGAAGGAATCTTAGTTGGAATAATGGCCTTTTGCACCATACTTTCATAGACCCAATCTTTATCTTCCCAGATCTTAGACTCCGTGTACTCTGTAGAAGTAGCAGAAAATTCTACTGTTTCTCCCGACTTCGAATTCTTGTAGACAAGCAGACTTTCGTACACACCTTCTACCCCGTCATTCATTTTTTCAATCAGGTTAGAACCAACGGCGTACGCACGATAATCTTTCAATGGCAAGTAATTTAAAACATACCAAACGAGTATTCCACACAAAGCAGAAACGAATAAGGCACTTCCATAGTAATTCCCTAAAAACTTACCACCTACGCGCAGTATCCATAAGGCACCAACAATGGAAAGTAAGCCAAAGAAAATTGGGAAATACCACCCAAAAATCCACGAGAAGAACACGATCACAAGCATTGAAGCTGTAACAAACACCAAGTTTTCCTTACGTGTATTACGTTTAATAATAAACTGAGCAGCAAAAATCCAGAGTACCAAATACACAAGAACGATGTCTTTCCAAAGCGATTCTTTTGGTGTTAAAGAACGCCCCACTGAACCTTTCATTGCATCACCGAAACAACCACAATCGTCTACGCACTGTGGCATTTTCATCTCATCAACAACCAAGATAGTTGCTGTTTGTGAAACAATCGTGATTTCGGGATTATCCTTTGCTTCTGAAATTTTACGTTCAGCAACAGGATCTGACATTTCATACGTATCTCTATCAACAAACTTTTGAGCACTATCGCAATTTGCCGTATGCCATGTTAAAAACGTAAAGAATACCATCATAATCAGCATTGCATACGAAACCAGTTTAATTTTCCCACCGATGATGGTCAAAACACCCAAAACAATCTCAGCGATACAGATAAGCACACTCAACATAAGTGCATAATCCATGAAAAACTCCATAGAAAATCCTGGAGCAGAGAACCATTCTTTGATTCGAAATGCCAAGGCACCATCTTCGAAGTATTCTTCCAACTTATATGAAAACCCAATTGGATCATTCGCTTTAACAAGTCCAGACACAATAAACAGTCCACCGACTAAAACACGTGCAACACTGGACATCAATAATTTTCCACGAAAAATAATCAAGCCAGCAGTACTCAACAACATCATCATTGTTCCGAGCAAGCGAAACAAGGTTGCTTTCTCTTCAAAATTATCATGAAACCCGAGGACCATAAAAGTCAGTCCGGTTAAGTTCAATATCACAAAACCGATATTAAACAAAAGTGATTTTCCTTGAAACGTTACTTTCTCTTTCATCTTATTGTTTGTTTTGACCAATTTTTAAATGAATTAGTGCAAAGACAGCATAATTCAGCATATCAAAATAATTTGCATCAATACCTTCACTGATAATTGTTGCACCGTTATTATCTTCAATTTGTTTAACCCGATAAATCTTTTGAAGAATTAGATCTGTAAGTGAACTCACTCGCATATCTCTCCAAGCTTCGCCATAATCATGATTCTTTTTAACCATAAGGTCGAATGCTTCCTTCAAATACTTTTCGTACAATTCAATTGCTTCCTCTGTAGGAAGTTCAAACTCCGTCAATTCGGTTTCACGTAATTGAATAATCGCCATCACACAATAATTCACGATAGCGATGAATTCATCTTCAATGTGTTCGCCCACCTTATTCTCCCCTGTCTCTTGAACAGTTCGAATGCGTTGTGCTTTAATAAAAAGTTGATCGGTCAATGAACTTGGACGAAGGATTCTCCATGCAGTTCCATAATCTTTTGTTTTTTTCGAGAAAATATCCCGACAAACATTGATTACATTTGTATATTCTGTGTTGGTTTTACTCATCAATTATCTATGCAAAATTCAGACCTTGAAAATACAAAATTCCGCGGGAAATATAGCATTCGCGTTGGTGATAAATTAATTGATTTATCCACACCGCTTGTCATGGGAATTGTGAACACAACTCCTGATTCGTTTTATTCTGGAAGTCGCCTAACCACTAACGCAGGCATCATTTCTAAGGTAACAAAGATGGTAGATGAAGGTGTTTCGATTGTTGATATCGGAGGCTATTCTTCAAGACCAGGAGCAAAAGACGTGAGTATTCATGAAGAAATTGAGCGCGTTGTACCTGCAATTCGCGCAATTGCAGAAGCATTTCCTGATTTAATTATTTCCATAGACACATTCCGAGCAGAGGTTGCAGACATCGCACTTTCGAATGGAGCTCATATCATCAACGATATTAGCGGATTTGAAATCGACCCAAACATCATCCGTGTTGCAGCAAAACATAGCGCTCCATACATACTTATGCACATGCGAGGAACACCTCAAACAATGCAAGGACTAACAGAATATGACAACCTTTTCAAAGACATCGCCTTCTATTTTTCACGTAAAATAAAAGAGCTTCAGGAAGTCGGCGTGAAGGACATCATTCTTGACCCAGGATTCGGATTTAGCAAGACCTTGGATCAAAATTACGAACTACTTGATCAACTGGAGTATTTTCATTTTTTGGAAAAACCGATTCTTGTTGGGATATCTCGTAAATCAATGATTTATAAAAAAATAAACAGTACACCGGAATCTGAAGAAACGCTTCAAAAAACAATTGAATTAAACAAAATCGCATTAAAAAAAGGGGCGCACATCCTTCGAGTTCACGATGTCAAGGAGGCCACTGAAATCATACTAAAATAATGTAACTCCACTTCGTTGCTCTATTCCCTCAACCCCTTGAAGTCCACCAGTATGTACAAATAACACCGTAGAATGATCATAGCTTGATTTCTTCAACTCACAGACCATCCCAAACATTGCTTTCCCGGTATAAACAGGATCCAGCTTCAATTTTGAATCCTTATAAAACGATTGAATAAACTCGAGCAACTCATGATTGTACTTACCATAACCTCCAAAGTGATATTGATCTAAGACTTCCACTTGCGACAACAGATCATTGGTCCATTCCGGTTCAATACCAGACTTACCAATTAACATCCTCATTTCATTGAGTGACTCATAGCCTTTCAATGCAGGAATAACGTGTAACATTTGATTCGGTTTCAATGAAAGCAAAATACCACAACTTGTAGTTGAAGTACCTTGTGCAACGAAGACATGATCGATTGGTTCCTTAATCTCATTGATTATTTCCTGACATCCAATCATACCGTAGTAGTTAGCACCACCTTCGGGCACAATATGATAATTTGGATAGTCCAATGACAAACTTTCGTGATACGCCTTCTCGTTTTTCAGGCGGTATTCTTCTCGAGAGATAAATACAAGTTGCATCCCAAGGGCATGACATTTTTGCAACGTTGAATTACTATTTTCATTCAGTTCATCTCCCCTAACCAGTCCTATTGACGCGATACCAATCTCATTACAGGCCGCTGCTGTTGCAACCAAGTGATTTGAATACGCACCACCAAAAGTAAGGACACCTTCCTTTTTACGAGATTTACATAATTCAATGTTATATTTCAATTTTCGCCATTTGTTTCCTGAAACTTCGTCGTGAATCAGATCATCGCGTTTAATAAACACATTTAATCCACGCTCATCGGAGCAAAGCGAATCAACACGTTCTAATTTTGATTTACTAACATCTATCATAAAGCAACCTTGTATTTCACAAATATGGCGTAAATTTGTAGCATGAGCGATGACATGTCGGGATTTTCTAAAAAAGCGAAACTGGAGAAGGATGAATATTACACCACTCCTGAAGGATATATCGTTTTTACCGAAAAGTATTTATTGAAACGCGGGTATTGTTGCAAAAACGGATGCAAACACTGCCCTTATGGTTTTGATCGTAATGCTGGAAGAATTAAACCGAAAAAATAGGAAGTTTTAGTCTATTCCTTTCTCCGGATATTTTCCCTTATAATTTTTCAAAATGTTTTTAATGTGTTGAATATCCTTATCAACATCCCCACTTGGTGTAATCATACTATGAAACCCACCAATCTTTTTTTCATAATCCATGAAACCGATTAAAATCGGAACTTTTGCTTCTAACGCGATATAATAAAACCCTTTTTTCCACTTTGGATTATAGCTTCGAGTACCTTCTGGAGTAAACACCATATACATTTTGTCATTCTCCTTGAAATGTCGCACCGCAACTTCAGTCATACTTTCTCCCTTTCCTTTTCCCTTGCGCTTTCGATCTACTGGAATTCCTCCAATAGATTTTAAAAACCAACCAAGAGGAAAGAAGAACAATTCTTTTTTAATCAAATAATGACCATTCACTCCATAATACGCGAAAGCCAATCGACCGATAATAAAATCCCAATTAGAAGTATGCGGTCCCATCACCACTACACATTTGTCAACCTCTTGAGGACGATCTTCGATTTTCCAACCGAACAATTTTAAAATAAACATGGCAAATTTTCCCATGCTTCAAAGTTAGTGATTAAACAATAAGGTGTACTTTTAGGCATGCGAAATTTCAAAATTTTGAAAACGGGCATTCAAACCGTATTTATACTAGGAGTGATATGGACAATCTTCTTCTTTGCTACGGCCGTATATAACAAACTAGACAACAACAACTTAAACCACATCCCAAGCAACGCCGACTTCCTGATTCAGGTTGATGCGTCACAATTACTCAAAGAAAGTATTGAAGGATTACTCGTAACAGAAGACAATGAAATCGTTCAATTATTGAAAGATCTACAAAGTGAAGGGACTGATTCTGAAGGCAAAAAAACGGGAATTGCACTGAACACAGACGTTCTATTATTTACACTAGAAGAAGATGATCAAAACTTTTATGGTGTTTTGTTCAATTTGACCAGTCAACAAGATTTTCGCGATTATTTCAAAGGAAACAAACAAAAGGGTGTTGCATCCAATGATGAAGTTGGGTTGGTTCTTTCCTCTTCAGAAACCGAGTCAAATTTAGAAGCATTTGCCGAAAAAATATTCAACGGAAAACACGCTACAATTGACTTTAAAACAACGCAAGAAGCCATTACCATTTGGACGAAGAATACCGACAAAACATTTGAGCGATTAGATGTGAAAATCAAAGAAGAAAAGATTCATTTTTCTGGAGAGATTTCAAATCAATTGAAACATAAGAAAAGTATACACGGTTTAAAACCTTCAGGTTTTCATGCAACAACCTCAATCGTTCCAAATCAATTCAACGATTCTATTCGCAAGCGATTTGGCGATTCGATACCAAGAATTTCTGGAATATCCATAAACTATTTCGGAACAGAGATTATCGAAGAACCTGAATTTCTTATTGCACCAGAAGCTGATTTTTTAATTCAATTTGAATCAGCGATCAATCTTGAGTATTACATGAACGCGTTTCACAAGCGATTAATTGTGGACAGTATTTCTGGGAACACTTGTTTTTATGGACCCAAATCATACTTCAGCAAACAAATCTCTGAAAATACAATCTATTTGGGAGTGCATGCATACGATTCAACAAATCTAGTCATCCAAAATTCAATCGTACACTTAACCGGAACAGCATCAAATCTAACTCAAATTGACGGTGGTGGATTTTTCAAACGAATATTAGAAATCATACCAAGCTATAACGCCTCAAAGCAATTTACGGAGCACATTGAAACGTTTGAAATTAGTTTAAAAGAAAAGAACGCAAAAACCATCACAGTTTCAGGTGATATTCTATTCAAAGAAGGTGAATACGCCGCTGTAGAGTTCCTCCGACTCTTATTAGTTGGTCAACTCTTTCAATAAGGAAAGAAAATATTTAGGAGCTTCTTTTAATCGCGATCCATACCAGCTAAACATCTCGCCATCCACAAGAACAACTTTAGACTTAGGATAAGACTCTTGAAAATAATCGAGGTGCTTTTCCTTAAAAGGATAAGGCTCCGAACTTAAAAAAACAAAATCAGGGCTCAATTCGGGTTTAACCTCAGGATAACGCGCTTCCTCCGTAAGGTTAATCAACCCACATTCTGCTAACATCACATCAATAAAAGTAGATTTCCCCGCTGCCATGTTTGGGTTATGCCAAATAAAATACTGTACGGACTTTCCCTTCAACCTTTGAACCACATCATTTAATTTCAGCAGGTCAAACTCGCGTTTAATCTCTGCCACCAGCTGAATACTTTCCTTCTGTCTATCGATCAATTCACCAATGGAAAAAATCATGTTATAAGCATCCTTCAAAGTATAGATATCGCTCATCCAGATTGGCGCAATCCCTTTTAACGACTCAATGTTATCGAAATCATTTTCCTCCTTATTCCCAATAATTAAATCAGGTTTAAGCCTCTTTACCTTCTCAACATCGACGTTTTTGGTGCCACCCACTCGATTCTTTGAACGAAACCAAACATCAGGATGAATACAAAATTTTGTTATTCCAACCACCTCATCATTCAAACCCAAAGCATACAACAATTCAGTTTGAGACGGCACTAAAGAAACAATCCGACAAGGAGAAGCCCCCAGTCGGATTGTATTATTCATTTGATCTTTAACATCGCGCATTACGCAATCGCAGAAATTAAATCGTGTCTTGTAACGATATGGTGAGAACCATTATCCAATTCAACTAAAACTGCCGTAGAATCTTTTGTAATCAATTTAGACAATTGTTCAATTGTTGCATCCTCCTTCACCACTGGAAATGGAGCTTGCATGATTCCAGAGATTGCAGCATCCTTTAACTCAGGATTCTCCATCAATGACTGGTACAATTTGCTATCGTCTAACGAACCTGCAAACTTACCATCTTTCATTACTGGAATTTGAGAAATGTTGTGTTTACGCATTTTATCGATAGCATGAGAAACGAGTTCCTCACTATACAATGCAATTAAAGGCAATTCTTTATGTTTAGCCACCAAATCTCCAGCTGTTGTAATTTTCTCTTCTAAGAAACCTCTATCACGCATCCAGTCGTCGTTAAACATTTTACCAACATAGCGACTACCGTGATCGTGGAATAAAACAACGACAACATCATCTTCAGTTAACTCATCTTTCAACTGCAATAACCCTTTGATTGCAGACCCAGCAGAATTACCAACAAAGATTCCTTCTTCTTTAGCAATTTTACGTTGCCAAACAGCAGCATCCTTATCCGTTACTTTTTCGAACTTATCGATTAAGCTAAAGTCCACATTTTTAGGAAGGATATCTTCTCCAATTCCTTCAGTGATGTATGGATAAATTTCGTTCTCGTCAAAAATTCCAGTTTCGTGGTATTTTTTAAATACAGAACCATACGTATCAATTCCCCATGTTTTAATGTTTGGGTTTTGCTCTTTCAAGTATTTACCCACACCAGAAATGGTACCTCCAGTACCAACACCAACAACAAAGTGCGTAATTTTCCCTTCTGTTTGTTCCCAAATTTCAGGACCTGTGCTTAAATAATGAGCTTTTGCATTTGAAGGATTATCGTACTGATTCACATACCAAGAATTTGGAACCTCCTCTGCCAATCGTTTAGAAACAGAATAATAAGAACGTGGATCTTCTGGAGCAACGTTTGTTGGACAAACATGCACCTCAGCACCAACGGCGCGCAAGATATCCATTTTTTCCTTCGACTGCTTATCGCTTAAAACGCAAATTAGTTTATACCCTTTGATGATCGCAACAAGTGCCAATCCCATACCTGTATTTCCTGATGTTCCTTCAATGATTGTTCCTCCAGGTTTCAATCTTCCATCTTTCTCAGCATCTTCAATCATTTGAAGCGCCATTCTATCTTTCACTGAATTCCCTGGGTTCGTCGTTTCTACCTTAGCAAGTACTGTCGCTTTGATATCTCCAATGACATGGTTTAATTTAACTAAAGGCGTGTCTCCAATAGTTTCTAATATGTTGTTATAATATTTCATCTAAGTTGATTGTTTGTGCAAAAATAAATGATTCTCCTTAAAAGAAGCACCTTTTAGCAAGTTTCTAGATTACGCCTTTAATACGTAATAGAATAATTGCGATGTATGAGATATAGGAAAGAATCAAAATCATTCCTTTTAATCGACCTATTTTCTTACCAATGGCAAGAATAAACATCAGCAAGATTGCAATTCCGATCATGTAAATCATATCGAATTCAATAACCTCTTGCGTTACTTCGATTGGTTTCACCATGGAAGTGATTCCCAAAACGACCAAAATATTGAAGATATTCGATCCAATTAAATTCCCCACAGAAATATCCGTTTCCTTGCGGTAAGCAGCCACACAAGATGCAACTAATTCAGGTGCACTAGTACCGAAGGCAACAACAGTAACACCGATGATTGTATCTTTATCTGGGTTACCTTCCAGAAAGTAATTTGCAATTGAAACAGCCCCGTCAATGAACCAACCCGCACCGAAGTACAAGCCAATAAAACCAAGTAAAAGAAAAGTGGTAGATTTCCAAAACGGTTCTTTTTTCAAAACCTCATCGCTATTCAATTCGTTTTTCTTTGTCTTTTTACGTGAGCTTGTAATCAGAAAGGTAGTAAAAACAACGACCATAGAGAAAAGGATAATCCCTTCTACCAAGGTCAATAATCCATCTGATGCAAAATAAAAAAACAATAAAGTAGACAACATCAACATTGGAAAATCCACCCGCATAGTTTGTCTATCTGCAACAATTGGGAAGATGATAACAGTGACACCGAGCACTAAGGCTATGTTTGCTATATTAGACCCAACGACATTTCCGATAGCGATTCCGGGGTTTCCTCCCATCGCACTTTGTAAGCTTACCAGGAGTTCAGGAGCAGAAGTTCCAAAAGCAACAACGGTCATACCAATTACCAATGGAGATATTTTCATTGCATGAGAAAAACCTACGGCTCCTTTCACTAAAAATTCACCACCAATAATTAATACTGCTAATCCTGCCAATAAGATCAAAAAGTCCATAGAATGAATTCCGTTTTAAGTTGAATTGAAACCAAAGATAACGCTTGCCGTGAAATTGCCTCTTTAATTATTAATTTTGTTGAAAACAATGCGAAATGGATTTTAAGTTAGTTTCAGAATTTGAGCCAACAG
>JBFHHS010000023.1:0-19939 GCA_041596895.1 Crocinitomicaceae bacterium
ATTAGCTTCATGTCAACAGCAGGAAATACATACTTAATTCGAATTCAGCGAGATAATAGTGATAACACAATAACAGGTTGTCTTCAAGTCACTTCTACACCTCCTGTAGTTGGATGTATGGACCCTGCAGCAACAAATTACAATCCCGCAGCCAATGTAGATGGTGGTAGTTGTACCTATCCAGGTGTAGATTACTCTCACCCAATTGTTGGAGCTCAAGGTGAATTCGTTGGGTCTTGCCTTGTAAATGATTGTGGTCCATTTAACTACGCGGATGACGGTGGGCCTTCAGCAAATTATAGCACAGATATTGGTACACCTGGTCAAGGTGGAATTTACCGTGTTTTTTGTCCAGATGCAGGAGGACAGTGTATGCAGGTAACGTTTAATCAATTCAATACTGAAGCAGGCTTTGATTACATGACAGTTGGAAATGGACCTACTCAAAATAGCACATTCTTTACCACTGCACCCGCTGTAACAGCTGGACCTAATGCAGGGCGTATTTCAGGAGATCAGACGGCAGCCACTCCTTTCACTTATACATCAACTGATGCGAGTGGATGTTTAACATTCAGATTCTTTTCAGACAATACGGTTACCGCTCCAGGATGGAATGCAACACTACAATGTGTACCTTGTGCTGGTGGTCCAACAGGAATATCTAATGCTGACTGTCAAAACTTTACTTCTTTATGCTCGAATGCTGCTGTCGCAAGTGACGCAACAGGACCGGGAATTGTTTCTGATGGTTGTACAGGTTATGCTTGTCCGGCAGGAGGAGAAAACCACAGTAACTGGTTTGGATTTACAATTGCCACAGGAGGTACATTTGACATAACTGTTACTCCAATTGATCCTGCAGATGATTATGATTTTGCAGTTTATGGTCCTAATGTTGGTTGCTCGAATTTAGGGGCACCACTAAGATGTTCTGACGCTGCAGCAACTGGAACAACTGGAACCGGAGGAGACACAGACTTATCTGAATCTGCAGGAGGTAACGCACAAGTAGCAACAATGAATGTCGTTGCTGGCGAACAGTATTATCTTGTTATTGACGAATGGTCTCCAAACGTAACTAACACAGGATACACTTTAAGTTTTGGAGGAGCTGCTACGTTAGACTGTTCTGTACTCCCCGTCGAGTTATCAGAGTTTAATGCAGAATATATTTCGGACGAAGATATCGTTGACCTATTTTGGGCTACTGAATCAGAAAGAGATAACGACCGATTCGAAGTTGAACATTCTACGGATGGTGTAAATTTTGAGATCATTAACATTGTTAAAGGTTCAGGAACTACAAACAGCCAAACACAATATTATGTTGGGCATGATAACCCATCCATTGGTGTAAACTACTATCGTTTAAATCAATTTGATTATAACGGGAATGGGAAATACTCTGAAGTAAGAGCAGTCAATATCTTAGACGATGCGTATGATTTAATCAGCGCCTTCCCTAACCCTACTTCTGGTTTAACTGAAGTTATTTTCAACACTTATGTCAAAGAAGAGGTAAACCTTAAAGTAATGAGCAGTGATGGAAAGATTATTGTAAACACTCCATTAGATGCAATTCCAGGGGGAAATCGTTTTGAATTAGATTTATCAAACCATGATAAAGGTTTGTACTTTATTACGATAACAACTGGAACTAAAACGTACACAACAAAGCTAACGAAGAACTAGTTGACTGAATATCAACTAAAAAGCCTGAGCATAAATTGTTCAGGCTTTTTTTTGCGTACAATACTGGCAATAACAACTAAAATATTCGACGACAACCATTATTTGATAATTAAACCACACATTTCTAGGGCTTTACAATCAAGTACTCTATCTTAAACTAAGATTACTACAAATTTAAGCCTATGAAATCACTAATCACTTGTCTCGTGTGCTTGGCAATTTCCAACTATGGAATTTCCCAATCATCCCAAGACGTCACATCAAAGCAAGTCATACCTGTTGTAGTTCCAACAAACATTGAACGATACAATATTGACTACAAATTATTAGACTCAACTGTACTTAATGGAAACTTGGAATTACTGAATCAAGTTGATTTAGACTATCTTGATTCATTCAGGTCACCAAGCTCTTCTATTCAAGTAACAGATCCGAACACCGGATTTGAGATTATTCTCTTTCATGAGAAAAGAGATGTTAATTTACCAACTGAACTTATCGAAAAATGAAAAATCTACTACACCCCCTACTGATTGTTTCCATATTATTTTCATTTGGTTCGATCCAAATAATAAACGCACAATACACACATCCAACCGTAGGAATTGCAAACGAATACGTTGGAGCATGTCTCGTTAGCACATGTGGCCCCTCAACCTATACTGACAATGGCGGCGGTGGAAACTATTCGAATAATATCAACAATATTTATCGCGTATTCTGTCCAAATACTGCCGGACAATGTATGCGTGTAACATTTAATTCCTTTGACGTAGAGAATGCTGGTTTTTGGGGACCATATGATTGGTTGAATGTTAAAAACGGGCCAACTCAGAACAGCCCAAATTTCACGTCCCCCCCTGCAAATGGCGCAGGTGAAATCTACGGAACACCAGCAACCCCGTTCACTTACACCTCATCAGATGCGAGTGGATGCTTAACATTTAGGTTTGTGTCCGACGGCTCCGTGACCCGACCTGGCTGGAGCGCAACGCTTCAATGTGTACCTTGTGCTGGCGGACCTAATGGAACAGACAACAATGATTGTATCACAATGACACCTCTATGCTCAAGTGCAGCCGTAACAGGAAACGCTTCTGGACCCGGGATTGTCGCTGAAGGATGTACGGGAGCAACTTGTCCTGCTGGAGGTGAAAATCACACAAATTGGTACACTTTTACAGCTCAAACAAGTGGTACACTTAACATTAATATAGCGCCAACAAGTCCTACAGATGATTATGATTTTGCCATTTTTGGTCCAAATGTAACTTGCGGTGCGTTAGGAGCTCCGTTAAGGTGTACCGATTCTGGGTTAACAGGGAACACCGGAATGAATGGGAGTGCCGGAGACTTTACAGAAGATGTTACAGGAAATTCCTATTTGCAAACAATGAATGTAATTGCAGGTGAATCATACATACTAGTTGTAGACGAATGGAGTCCGACATCCGGAGGTGGTTATAACCTATCGTTTAGTGGTACAGCATCATTAGACTGTTCTGTTTTACCTATAGAATTATCTGAATTTACGGCTGATTACGCACCAGAATATGATGTTATTGACTTATTCTGGAAGACAGAGTCGGAAAGAGACAATGATCGATTTGAAGTAGAACGTTCTGTTGACGGAATTAATTTTGAAGTATTTCAGACGGTGAAGGGATCTGGAACAACACAACTGGAGACACAATACATGACAATAGATGAAAATCCAAGCGTTGGAGTGAACTATTATAGATTAAATCAATTTGACATTAATGGTAACTCTAAATATTCAGAGGTTAGAGCCGTAAATATCATGGATGATTATTATGATTTATTGACAGCATTCCCGAATCCAACTTCAGGAAAAACAGAGGTGGTTTATAACACTTATTCTACCGAGGAAGTATATCTTTCGGTTGACAGCTATGATGGAAGAAATATAGTTAGCATTCCGCTACAAGCAGTCAAAGGTGGAAACCGATTTGATTTAGATCTTTCAGAACAAAACAAAGGAATGTATTTCATTACAATTACCACGAGAGATAAAGTTTATTCAACTCGTGTTTTAAAGAAATAACGAAAGAAAAAGCCTGAGCAATAATGTTCAGGCTTTGTTATAATCAGTGACTTCAATTGGCAATCCTTACCACTCCAATCCTTTATTCTCCTCTTCAGCCGCTTTTTTAAGAAGTAATTTCCAATTGTTTGAGCCATCATCAGACCCATCAAGTATGCTCAAGTATTCACCCTTTGAAACTTGATACTCCTCGATATCCTGCCCCGTGTACTCCACAATAGCATCAAACAATTCTTGTTCATTTTCACTACAAAACGCCAGTGCTTGTCCTCTTTTATTTCCACGACCAGTTCTACCACATCTGTGAACGTAATTTTCTGGAACATCCGGAATATCGTAATTTATCACATACTCAACATTTGGAATATCAATCCCACGTGCAGCGACATCCGTTGTTATCAACACTTTATTTTCACCTGTTCTAAAACGATCTAAGATTAAGAATCTATCTTTTTGATCAATTCCACCATGCATACATTCGGAGTCAATTTGAACGCGCTTAAGTGCTTCCACTACCCTCCCTGCTCTAACCTGAGTCCGCACAAATACCACAACCTTCTTTTCAGGATACTCTTTAATCATATTTTCCAAAAAGAAGCGCTTATCGTCCATTGAAACTTTAATAAAAGCATGATCAATAGTTTTGGCAACAGGATTTTTCGGTGAGATTTGAATACGAATGGCATTTCGGACAACATCGTAAGCCAATGACTTAATTTTTTTAGAAATTGTAGCAGAAAAGAATAATGTTTGCCTTCTACGTGGAATAAACTTCATTACATCTTCAATATCCTTTGCGAAACCAAGGTCAAGCATTAGATCCGCTTCATCAAGTACTAAAAACTTAATATTTGAAATGTCAATTGCTTTTTGTGAAATCAAATCGAACATACGTCCCGGTGTTGCAACCAAAACATCAATTCCATTATTTAATGTTCTAATTTGCTGCTCTTGTTCAACACCTCCGAACAATCCAAAAGTCTTAACACCAGTATCCTTTCCAATTTCTCGATAAACCGTAGCAATTTGCTTCGCAAGCTCCCTTGTTGGAACCATGACCAAGCAAGCTATTCCTTTATGTTTATTCTTTTTTTTCTGAATCATGCTCAAAGTAGGAATAGCAAACGCAGCCGTTTTTCCCGTTCCGGTTTGAGCAATAGCCATCACATCTTCTCCATCAAGAATGTGTTGAATTGCCTTAAACTGAATATCTGTAGGCCTATTATACCCCAGCACATTGAGCTGTGATTTAATCTCCTTAGTAATATTGTAATCAGAAAATTTCATGAAACAAAGGTACAAACAAAAACCGCCTTGAAAATCAAGGCGGTTTTAAATTATAAACTATTTTTTACTTATTCAGCTGCTTCATCACTAGGAACTAAAATACGTCCACAATGCTCACAAACGATTACTTTCTTTTTCGCTTGAATATCCAGTTGACGTTGAGGTGGAATTTTATTAAAACAACCTCCACAAGAATCTCTATCAACCTTAACAACAGCTAAACCATTCTTAGCACTTTCTCTAAGTCTCGTATAAGCAGATGATAATCTTGGATCTAATTTTTTAAGCGCGGAAGCAGACTTTTTAGTCAACTTTTCTTCTTGAGCTTGTGTTTCTGCAATAATCTCATCCAATTCAGCAGTTTTAGTTTTCAAATCTTCAGCTCTAAAATCGCGACGTTCTTTAGCAGCATCTAAAATTTCTTTTTTAGAAGTGATTTTAAACTTGCTTTCTTTCGTACGCTTTTCATTCAATTTAATTTCAAGCTCTTGAAACTCAATTTCTTTTGCAAGCGATTCAAATTCTCTGTTATTTCTAACATTATTTTGTTGCTCTTTATATTTAGCAATTGCCGTTTCTGCATCTTTGTTAGCATTCTTACGGTCAGAAACTTCAGTTTCTAAAGCCTTAATCTCTTCTTGCATTTTTTCGATACGAATATCAAGACCTGCCAACTCATCCTCTAAGTCTTGAACCTCTAAAGGTAATTCTCCTCTAACAGTCTTAATTCTATCGATCTCTGAATCAATTAATTGCAAATCATATAGGCCGTCTAGTTTTTCAGCTACCGTTGCCTCTTTTTTAGTTGCAGTTTTTGCCATGCTAAAAATAATTTATTGGGTTTGTATTTATCTCAGTTATGAGAACGGCAAATTTAGTGAATTTTTTCGTCAAAATACGTTCTAAAAGCATAGAAGTATATTGTTCACTTTCAAAATGACCAATATCTGCGATAACTAATTCGTCTTCAGCATCAAAGAACTCGTGGTATTTGAAGTCTCCAGTTATAAAAATATCTGCTCCAATTCTTTTTGCATTATTCAATAAAAAACTACCAGAACCACCACAAAAAGCAACTTTTTCAATCAATTTTCCTGTTGATTTTGTATGACGAATTGCACCACAATTAAAAGTCGACTTCAACTTCGCTAAAAACGCATTCAACTCCATTGGCTCTTCCAAGCTTCCATGCATACCTGATCCCTCCATTTGATTTACATTTGAAATAGGATAAATTTCATGAGCAACTTCCTCATAAGGATGTACATTTTTCATTGCATTAATGACCTGATGAATCAAGTGATTAGAAACCAAAACCTCCAATCGATCTTCAGCTTCTCTAGATAAAGCTCCAACCTTTCCAGAATGTGGATTTGAATCAACGCCAGGTAAAAATGAACCTTCTCCTTTCGATTTGAAACTACAATTAGAATAATTCCCGATTGCACCAGCTCCTGCGTCAAACATGGCATTTAAAACTGCATCCGAATCATTTGCAGGGCAAAAACATACCAACTTCGATAAAACATTCTTTTTAGGCGCTAAAACACGTAGATCTTTCAACCCAAGTCGTTCACCTATTTCACGGTTTACTCCAAATTGATAATTATCGAGGTTTGTATGAATAGCATAGATTGCAACATCATTCTTGATTGCTTTAATAACAGTTCGCTCCACATAATTCTTCCCATTCAACTTCTTCAATCCACCAAATACAATGGGATGATGCGCGATGATTAGATTACAGCCTTTTTGAATTGCCTCATCAACTGTTGCTTCAACGCAGTCCAAACTAATTAAAACCTGTTTAACCTCATTATTCTCGTCCCCAACAATCAAACCACAATTGTCATAAGACTCCTGACTTGATAAAGGCGCTAATATTTCTAGATAACTTGTTATTTCCTTTATTCTCATAATTATAAATCAAAAACTAACCCAATGTGTCCTCCGAAGGTCGACGCCTTATGCTTATATGCCGCATTTTTCTCCAGACTTGATGTTAACTGTAATTTGTATTCAGGTAAAATCAGAACAGACCAGCGATCACCGACCTTGAACTGAGCTCCAACATTAAAAACAGTACTCAATACAAATGAATTATAACCAATTCTTGTTTTAACTTCTTCTTTAATCGTCGCATTCTTTTCCCCCTCATATTCGATGTCTTGCTTAAAACCTGTAAACATTTGAGGTACAATCCCCGCTCCTACCAAAAGTTTAATATCACTTCCATAAGTATAGAACAATTTCATTGGAACGGCGATGTAGCTATAACGTGATTCATACATGTATGAAGTATCAGTATCTTCAAAAGAATAACTCTCACCATTACGCATATAAGAAACTGCACCTTCCCATGCTATATTTTTATGTAACTGACTTCTAAATCCTAAAGTAAAAGACCAAACATTTAACTTTGTTTCATCCGCTCGGTAACCTAATGGCTTTCCAAACAACCCGTCATTTGGAACTAACGTTCTATTAGTAGAATTCCAAGTTGCAGAAGCAAAAATAGAAGTTGCCCCATCATTCCCTCCATTCTGAGCTCGTTCAATCACATCTTGAATCGTATCATTTTTTAATTCTTGCGCATAAAGAAATGCCCCAGAACTGAATAACATCCATGCAAAAAGCAATTTTCGAATAACCAATTCTCTTGATAATTTTAATAGATTCATTTTTCAAATATTGAAATTCAAAGGTAATGATATCAAAACGTTAAATAAAACAATAAAAACGAATTCAATTTAACACTATACAACTCTATCTTTTAAGATGTAATTTACGCAAGATTTTCTACCTTTGAGTTCGATGAAAAAAATACTGAACGGAGTTCCGATACATGTTACTGTTTTACTCAAACGATTGGGGATAACATTGCTTATGCTATACATTACGCGCTTGGTATTTTTAGCTTTTAATTGGAGTAGTTTCACGCAACTGGGTTTATGGGATTTTATTATTTCAATTTGGTTTGATATAATAACAATTGGTTTATTCTTCATTCCTTTCTACCTACTTTATCTGCTCCCAATACCAATTCGGGGTTATCGAATTCATCGAATTTTAACAAAATCGTTGTGGCATATCACAAATACCATGTTAATTGCTTTCAACTTAGTAGATGTTGAATACTTTAAATACACAAGCAAGCGTTCTACATTTGATCTGTTCTCAATGATAAGCGCTGGAAGTGATTTAAAACAGCTGATTACAACCTTTTTAAAAGATTTTTGGTTTTTGGTATTGATACTTATCGCACTTCTAATCTTTTCAGAATGGTTGTATCGGAAAACCGATAGAATGCTTGCAAAATTCACCACGAAAAGCAGTGATTTTTATAAAAAGAATATCCTCGCATTTATTCTTTTAACACCAATCTTATTTATCTTCGGAAGAGGTGGGTTTGCTCTAAAACCTACAGGCATTATTGAAGCATCCAATTATTGTAAAACAGAAAATACTGCATTTGTTCTGACTACTCCATTCACCATGATTAAAACAATTGATCAAAAAGGAATTGTAGAAGTTGAGTATTACGATGAAAAAGAATTAATTAAAAACTTTAATCCACTAAAACAGACAAAACCGCAGCACACATTGCCCGATGGGACAAACGTGATGATTATCATGTTAGAGAGTTTTGGTATTGAATTTATTGGTGCATATAACGATGGCGATGGCTACACTCCTTTCTTGGACTCGTTAATGGAACAATCTCTTACTTTTGAATACGCTTTTGCAAATGGAAAGAAATCCATTGAAGCAGTTCCAGCTGTATTGGCCTCTCTCCCAACCTTAATGGAAAACCCTTACATTTCTTCTCCATACGGCGACAATAAATTAAACTCCTTACCAAACATCCTTCAAAAGCATGGTTACAGTTCAGGTTTTTTCCATGGTGCGACTAATGGCTCAATGCGATTCGATGGCTTTTCAAAAATATGTGGATTCGATAATTATTATGGAAGATATGAGTACAACAATGATGAACATTTTGATAAAACTTGGGGCATATTGGACGAATATTTCAATCCATGGACTGCCAATAAACTAACCGAATTGAAAGAACCATTTTTTGGATTCTTGTTTACACTCTCTTCCCATCACCCTTATTTCATTCCTGAGCACATGAAATCTAAGGTTAAAACAGGACCACAACCTATTTGCGCCTCAATAAACTACGGAGACTATGCATTGAGTGAGTTTTTTCGCGAAGCAAAGAAACAACCCTGGTATGATAACACTTTATTTGTAATTCTTGCAGATCACACCCCAGCATCTAACACTCCGGCATACAAAATGAGAACACACCTCTATCGTATACCAATTTTGTTTTACCACCCAAGTGGAAAAATAAAAGCCGAACGAAGCAATAAAATCATTCAACAACTGGATGTTTTACCTACAATTCTCGACCTTTTAAACATTAAAACAACTTATTATTCTTTTGGTAATTCACACTACCAAAATACTACGCCTGAAGCACTTGCGTATTTAGGAGGAACATACTATTACTATAAAAACAATAAAATGACAACCTTCTCTAACGATGAGGCACGAAATTTGTATGACTTTACTGTTCAGAGCGTCGCTCCGACTGATTCAATTTCGTTTTATTCAAATGAAGTTGGGAAGATTGAAAAAAGGATTAAATCCATGATTCAAACCTACAGTCGCGACCTAATTCTGAATCAAACGACAGTAGATGAAAAAGAAGATCCGTTTCATAATTAACCCCATCTCCGGAATTGGAAGCAAGGGAGATATTCCTAAATTGATTGAGCAATATTTAGATCTAGATGTATTTGATTACGAAATCGCCTACACGGAATATCGAAAGCACGCAAAAATATTAGCTGCTGAATCCGCCGAATTAAAACACGACATCGTTTGTGCAGTTGGAGGTGACGGTTCAGTGCATGAAGTGGGAACAGCATTGATTGGAACAGACACTAAACTTGCTATCCTCCCTGTCGGCTCAGGAAATGGACTTGCCAGACATTTAAACATCCCATTAAACGTTAAGGATGCAATACTATGTATTAATCAAGACCGTTCCATTAAAATGGATACTGTATTAGTTAATGACAAATCATTTCTTGGTGTTGGAGGATATGGTTTTGATGCAGTAATAGCTAAAAAATTTGACACTCACCATAAGCGCGGTCTTCGTGGGTATGCCTATCTAATTGTTCGAGAATTTTTCAAATACAACCCAATCAATGTTTCAATAGATCTTGACGGAAAAGTGAAAACTTTACCAGTTGTGTTGTGCACAGTTGCTAATGCTTCTCAATTTGGTAATGGCTTCACGGTTTCCCCGAAATCGGATGTCACTGATGGTGAATTAGAACTGTGTCTTTTAAAACCATTCTCAATTTGGTCAGCACCTTCAATAATTTATAGATTCTTCAGAAAAAGTGGTGATAAAAGTCGATTTACAGAAATTATCCCCTTTAAAAAGGTGAAAATTCAACTATCAAAGAAAATTGCGCATTACGATGGAGAGCCATTCGATGTAAAAGATGAGTTAAACGTGAGTGTAGTACCAAAAAGTCTTAATATCTTAGTGGGCTAAACGAAGGCTCATGAAGTACATACAACCTGAATTAGAAATAATTACAACTCACTTAAAAAAGGTGAAATCGACAGACAAACCAATCTGGGGAGAAATGTCTGCACAAAGAATGGTTGAACACCTTAGTGATGCCGTAACACTTTCAAGAGGTAATCACAATTTACCCCTAGAAATTAAAGAAGAACATATCCCTAAAGCACAAGCCTTTTTAATTTCTGAACATCCACTACCAAAACTATTTAAGGCGTCCTTTGCAACTCCAGATATCCCAGAAAGAAATTCATCGATGGATGAAGCGATCTTAGAATTCGAAAAAGCATGGAAGCTATTTATTGCCGACTTCACATCATCCCCAACAAAATGTTCGTTGCACCCAAATTTCGGTAAGTTAGATTTTGACCTATGGAAACGCATGCATTCTAAGCACATTACGCACCACTTAGAACAATTCGGAGTCATATGCCAGTAGTATTTCTATACCCAATTGCTCCGGCCATTCTTCTTGGAACTCTCAATTGGCTTTATTGGAAACGACAAGGTTACACTTCGAAGGTTCAATGGGTCATGAACATCCTATTGTTTTATGTAGGCTTTTACTTACTCTTCACCAAAATATTGTAATTTCTATTCGTTAAATTTGTTGGTATATGAAAACAATCAATTATCACATAAAAGCGATATCAAATACTTTTGAAGAGTTGTTCAAGGGTAACTTTTTGCTTTACTTTATTCCAGGAGCAATTATTACAATTGCTTATTATTGGTTTCTATCTAAAGCTTCGGCTTTAAGTGGTGCGGCGAATCTGGCCAGTGATATTTCATGGTTTGATTGGATTTTAGGTTATGTTAACTCCGGAGTCAAAGGTGTGTTTTCTGTTTTCGGATTGATCACAGAACAATTATACATCTTCCTTGTACTAACAGTACTTTCACCTTTCAATACTTATTTAGGTGAAAAATTGGATGCTAAATACACAGGACAAAAATTTGAGGGGGGACTGATTCGATTTGTGAACGATTTAATCCGAATGGTATTCGTTGTCATTATTGCGCTTGTTTTAGAATTCCTATTTATTGGGCTTTACTGGATTTTATCATGGTTTATCGGTTTTGAGCCTTTAGATTCCATTGTCTATTTCTGTATTACAGCATTCTTTTTCGGGTTTTCATTTTACGATTTTGCTCTAGAAAGATATGAAGCTGGAGTCTTTAGCAGTCTAGGTTTTGCCTTTACTAAACCATTAACGATGATTCTAACGGGAGGTATATTCTTAGCCATTTATAACATACCAATTGTTGGGATACCTCTAGCACCGGTAATTACTTTAATGATCTCAACTTTAGTATATTTATACGCAACGAAGAAAATTCAACCTATTGATATTAACAACGAACAGAAAACATTAGAAAATGAGTGATTTTTTCAACGAGTTTAAAAAAGTCTCTAAATCTGAATGGGAAAACAAAATCATTTCAGACTTAAAAGGCAAAGATCCTTCCATCATATCGATTGATAACAAAATAGAGGAGTTAAAACTTTCCAGTTATTATCATGAGGAAGACATTTCAAAAAATGAAGTTCCAGGAAATTATCCTTTTACTCGTGGAATGAACTCTAATCGAAATGTATGGCAAAACGGAGCCTTCATTCTTATTTCTAATGAAAAAGAAGCAAATAAAAAAGCATTGCTAGCGCTAAATTCAGGTGCAGACCTTCTTGTTTTCAAGACAGAAAAGGAATCTATCGACTGGGAAATTGTTCTTAAAGAGATTCAATTCGAATATATCAATGTTCAATTTGTGATTGAGTCTAAACGTGAATTTGATTCGGTTTTTGAAATCATGAACGGTAAATCAGAAAACGTTCAATACAACATAGACATTGTAGATCATTTTTCCGCTGAAGATTTTAATTCAATTGCAAATAACTTCAAAGATAAACAACAAAGGTTTTGCAGTGTAAATGGCTTTAAAACGCAGAATATCGGAGCGAATACATGGCAAGAAATTGCTTTCTGCCTAAACATTGGACACGATTATTTATTACGATTAATGGCATTAGGATTTACAGTTGACCAAGCTTCAGCATGTATTTCATTCAACATTGGTGTTGGTTCAAATTACTTTTTTGAAACATCGAAATTCCGAGCATTAAAACAACTTTGGGCAAAAGTAGTACATGCATATAATCCAGAACACAATTGTTCTCACAACTGTAATATTACTGCTGTAATTGGCCATGTAAACAAATCGCTTAACGATCCTTATACAAACTTATTACGCCAATCAACTGAAGCAATGTCTGCGATCAACGGAGGGACTAACGCATTAGTTATCAAACCGTACGATATCTACTCAACAAACGGGACTTCTGATCTTTCAGAACGCATGGCTTTGAATATTTCAAACATTTTAAAAGAGGAGTCTTATTTTGACGCTGTAATTGACCCACTGGGTGGAAGCTATTCTGTTGAATCCTCAACCGAAGCAATTGCAAGAAAAGCTTGGAGCAAATTTCAAGAACTGGAAAAAAACGAAGATGGAGTCAAATCTAAATTTTTTATTCAGGAGATTAGTGAAAAAGCACAACTTAGAACACAAAGTATTCGAGATAAATCAACTCTTTTAATTGGGGTTAACACTTTTGAAAATCCCGAAGAAATCAATAATAAATGGGAACCTATGCAATCCTATTTAGGTCTTCCATCATTAGTATTAGAACAAGCATTAACATCTGAAACAGCATGAAGAAAGTAGATTTTAGCACTGTTTCTTACGATTCTGAAATAATCGAAAAAGAACAAAATCAATCTGAAGTACTGACTACTGCAGATAACATTTCCTTAAAGAATTTTTATTCTCAAAAGGATATAAAATCAACCGAACACATTGGCTTTGTTTCGGGGATTGCGCCAAACTTAAGAGGGCCTTACAGTTCAATGTACACGATTCGCCCGTGGACCATTCGTCAGTATGCTGGATTTTCAACGGCAGAAGAATCAAACGCATTTTATAGAAGAAATTTAGCTGCTGGCCAAAAAGGACTTTCTGTTGCCTTTGATTTAGCGACACATCGTGGTTATGATTCAGATCATCCTAGAGTAGTTGGCGATGTAGGAAAAGCCGGGGTCGCAATCGATTCCATCATGGACATGAAGGTTTTGTTTGATCAAATCCCATTGGATAAGATGTCGGTTTCAATGACCATGAATGGCGCTGTACTTCCGATAATGGCTTTTTATATTGTCGCCGCAGAAGAACAAGGAGTAGACCAAAAAGACTTATCAGGAACGATTCAAAATGACATATTGAAGGAATTTATGGTTAGAAACACCTATATCTACCCTCCTTTACCTTCAATGCGTATAATTTCAGATATTTTTGAATATACAGCGAAAAATATGCCTCGCTTTAACTCAATCTCAATTTCTGGTTATCACATGCAAGAAGCAGGGGCCACTGCGGCCATCGAGCTAGCCTATACCTTAGCTGATGGATTGGAATATTTGCGAGCTGGAATGAAAGCCGGAATGAACGTTGATCAATTTGCACCAAGACTGAGCTTTTTCTGGGCAATTGGCATGAATCATTACACAGAGGTTGCAAAAATGCGCGCTGGACGAATTCTATGGGCCAAATTGGTCAACCAGTTTAAGCCTGAGAATCAGAAATCACTTGCACTGAGAACTCACTGTCAAACTTCAGGATGGAGTTTAACAGAACAAGACCCTTTTAACAACGTAGCTCGTACTTGTATTGAAGCACTCGCGGCAACGCTTGGAGGAACACAGTCCTTACATACAAATGCTTTGGACGAAGCAATTGCATTGCCAACTGATTTTTCTGCTCGAATTGCTCGAAACACTCAGATATACCTACAAGCCGAAACCGGAATTACTCAACATGTAGATCCATTAGGCGGAAGTTATTTTGTAGAAAAGTTGACCGAAGAACTCGTGGACCAAGCATGGAAACTCATTGAAGAAGTGGAAGAGCTTGGTGGAATGGCAAAAGCAATTGAAACGGGGCTTCCTAAAATGAGAATTGAAGAAGCTGCTGCAAGAAAGCAGGCTAGAATTGATTCTAACAAAGATATCATCGTTGGTGTAAATAGATTTGAAGTTGAGAGTAAACAAGAAATAGACATTCTTGAGGTTGACAATACAAAAGTACGTGATTCACAAATAGATCGCCTAAATGAATTAAAAGCGAATCGTGATGAAAACAAAGTGAAACTTGTACTCGATGAGCTTACTCAAGCAGCTAAAAATGAATCTGGAAATTTATTAGAAATTGCCGTTCGATGTGCTAGAGAAAGAGCATCCCTAGGAGAAATCTCTTTTGCGCTTGAAAAGACTTATGGAAGATATCAAGCAACAATTCGTTCAATCAATGGCGTATATTCAGCAGAATCAATGGGAGATACAGATTTTAACAAAGCACAAGAATTAGCAGATACCTTCAGTCAACTTGAAGGACGAAGACCTCGTATTATGATTGCAAAAATGGGGCAAGATGGCCACGATCGTGGAGCAAAAGTAATCGCGACCTCATTTGCTGACATTGGTTTTGATGTGGATATTGGACCACTGTTTCAAACACCTGAAGAAGCTGCGAAACAAGCAGTTGAAAACGATGTCCATGTACTAGGAGTTTCTTCTTTGGCCGCGGGACATAAAACACTAGTTCCTAAGGTAATCGCTGAACTCGAAAAATTAGGACGTGGAGATATTATGGTTATTGCGGGTGGCGTAATTCCTCAACAAGATTATGATTTTCTATATGATGCAGGGGTCTTTGGAGTCTTTGGGCCAGGAACAAAAATCTCAAAAGCAGCTCAAGATATTTTATCATTATTAATAAAGAGTTTTGAATAGAAAAAAATAATAACTTTGGTTAAACAATTTGTTTCGGCACAGTATTTGAATTTAACTTGAAAAAAGAAAAACAATGAAAAATATCCTTACATTATTATCATTTATGTATTTGTCGACGTTAGCATTTGGTCAAGCACCAAACTATGACGACTTAAAAATACTTTATGCAGATGCGAATTATGAGAAGCTTGCTAAGGTAGCTGCTTCCTACACGGAAAAAGACAAGACCAAAAAGGATATCTTGCCATACATTTGGCTATCTAAAGGGCTTTATAAAATTTCTTTATCTGGAAATCCAGACCCTAATTTCAAAAACGCATATAAAGATGCGATTAAGTACCTTTCGAAAGGGATTAAATACGACTTAAAATATAACGATGGTGCGACTATTGAAGAGCACAAAGAGTTTTTGGATAAGTTCCAATTGAGTCTTCAAGAAATCATTGATAATGAAATGACTTCAGGTAACGTTAAACGAGCGTACAGTTGGGCAATTAAATATCAAAAGATCACGATGAATCCTGTTGGATCTAAATTCATCATGGGAGCATGTAAATTTGAAGACCAGGATAAACCAAGCGCAAGAACATTTTGGCAAGAAGGAGAAACTCTTCTAGCAGAAATAACTTCAATCGAAGGTTTTAGTGAAGCTGATAAAATCATGTTGAGAAACGGAATTCTTGCCTCTGCTGAATCAATGATTAAAGGTAGACAAAATGATAATGCAAGAGCATTGTTGAATAAGGCTGCTCAGTGGTTTGAAGAGGACGAAGTTTGGCAAGAACGTTACGATGCTATTGTAAACGGATAAAAAGCATTACATATAGAATTTAAAAGCACTTCAATGAAGTGCTTTTTTTATACCCGCTCCTTTTCAACATTCTTAATTGGATAACATCGTTCTTATAACTACAATCACCTGTAATATCTGACTACATTTGAAGACATGAAGAGGTTTCTCCCATATCTTAAAAACAAATTCGTCTTGGCTACCACGATATTCTTCGTGTATACATTGTTTTTAGATGAGAACGACATATTTACCATTTTTTCTCAAACGAGAAAACTGAATAAACTAGAGCTGAAAAAGTCAGAGGTTAATTCAAACCTAATCGAAACAAGAGAAACATTGAATCAATTAAAATATTCTTCCGAAGTTGAACGATATGCGAGAGAGAAGAAATATTTCAAAAAAGATGATGAAGATGTTTTCGTGATTTTTTCTGAGTAACTACAAATTCCCAATCCCTATCTCTTCCTTCTGTTCGAAGAATTGACTCTTGTAGTAGTCAACAATTCTGATTTTGTTAAAGTAAAACAAAGCGATTTGTTTGTAGCTAAATCCAGAATTTGCCATTCCCATTGCTCCTTCTTGACAAAGTCCTACTCCATGTCCAAACCCTCTCCCATTCAACACAACCTCATCTCCCTCAAGGTGAGTACTGAAATAAGTCGACTTAAGTTTAAATTCCTTTCGTAGATCTCTTAGCGGAACTCCTAAAGAAGGATGGATATAAAATGCTTTCCGATCTTCTTGATCAAAATTATATATAAGATTACCATACTTTGCTTCGGTTACCCCATATTCGTTTCTTAAAAAGGAAGACCAGGCACTTTTAGGAATTCGTTTCGTCCAGGTAGCTTGCCTTGTATGAATGCAAAATGTATCCTTAAAAGTAGATAAATATGGCACTGAATTATTCCAAACGTAAGAAGCGTCACACGTTTGGCCGCCACAATTTGCAGCAAAATAGGTGGTCACCAACTCCTTATTAAAATCAATAATTACCTCTCCAGAAGTTGCTTCAACCGCAGTTCGAATTCCAGGAGTGTGTTTCAATTTATCATGATATGCTTGACAATGAACACGGTCACAAAGCTCAAATCCTTCCTTAATATGACGACGCTTATTTTTCAGTGCATAAGTTCTACTCATCAACGCCTGAACTTTATAATATTCCATATGCCTTCCTCCTCCACCTTCAGACTCAACAACACCAGATATGTAGTTATTCATATCTACCACATTCACAATTTGAAGGACACCTTTAATCACTCTAACCTCAAAGGCATCTTCATATGATCGCTTTTTTACTACAGGAACTTTCGGTGATAAAACCAATGAAGAATTTGATTTTTGCGGAAGAAATAAAACCTTAGAAACTGTATATGATTCTAACCCCCCGACATGAATAACCACTTTCGAACCAGAAACGCTTAATTCAAGCATCCTTCCAGATACCAGTGAGGAAACTATTGATGTGTCGCCAAAAACATCATAACTCCCAGACTCACTCTGCATCGCTATACGCTTCACCTTATACCCGGTAAGCACACCAATGCGCATTTGCTGTCCAAATAGGAGCAAACTTTGAAAAAGCACGAAGATGAATACGATGATTCTCACAAGGTTAAAATTACAATTCGTTTAGGCTTTGATTAACCTATTAACGAATAGTTTTCAACAAGGATTGTGCAACTTTTTTACTGGCACCTCCTCCACCTAGAATTTTCTCTAATGATTTGTAATCTGCATTGATCTGATTTCTTCGGTCTGCATTGTTAATTAATTGGTCTACTTCGGCACGAATCATTGAAGGATTACACTCTTTTTGAATTAATTCCTTTACAACTTCGCGATTCATGATTAGATTAACCAATGAAATGTAATCCACTTTAATTAAACGCTTTGCAATTCGATATGAAATCTCAGATCCTTTATAACAAACGACCTCTGGAACTTTAAATAAGGCAGTTTCCAACGTTGCCGTACCGGAAGTCACTACTGCCACACTTGAATTCGCTAACAATCGATAGGTCTCATTAAAAATAATTGTAATTGAGGGATCAATTGAAGCATAAAACTCCGGAGTTAATGTTGGTGCTCCAGCCACTACAATTTGATGCGAAGGAAACGCTTTCAACGCTTCAACCATAATTGGTAGCTTAACAGAAACTTCTTGTTTTCTACTACCTGGTAAAACAGCAATAATTGGACGATCATCCATATTATTAGCCTTTAAAAATTCGGCTTTATTCTCGCTAAAATCAAACTTTGATATCTCATCTAACAACGGATGACCAACGTACTCAACATTAAAATCAAATTTTTGATAAAAATCCTTTTCAAATGGTAAAATCACAAACATATGATCCACCACTTTTTTAATCTTGTGAACACGGTTTTGTTTCCAAGCCCAAACTTGAGGAGAAATGTAATAGTAAACTTTAATCCCTTTCGATTTTGCCCATTCAGCAATTCGTAGATTAAAACCAGGGTAATCGACCAAGACTATTGCGTCAGGTTGATAAGATTCTATGTCAGCCTTACACACCTTAATATTACCTAGAATTGTTCTGAGATTCATGATTACCTCGATGAACCCCATAAATGCCAAATCGCGAATATGCTTTACCAAGCCATTTTTTTGAATTGCTTGCATTTTATCTCCTCCCCAGAATCTAAAATCAACATTTGGATTTTCATCTAGAATTGCTGACATCATGTTACTGGCGTGAAGATCACCAGATGGTTCCCCCGCAATTATGTATATTTTTTCAGCCTTCATTAGCCTAGAAAAACTTTATATAAATGATGTAAGGAGCATAAACTAAGGAACCTAGAATAATTCCCATTGCAAAATTAAAACGCTCTTTGTTCAGGAATAAATAGAACCAACCTAAGTTTGCAATGATAGAAATTGTAATCATTTTAATACGATATGGATTATTGTAGGTAAACTTCGACCATAATTGCTCAAAATAATAATCTTGAGTCCATCCTATAACCAATAATACCAACGGTAAAATAACAAGTGGAGTAATTATCCCCAATAACAACCCTTTGGTGTGATCCATTGACCATTTTCTCAAATTCATAAATTCCAGTTTTCTAATTCTTTAATCGCTTTATATGCCGTCATGTCAAATTGAGTTGGAACAATAGTAGGGTGTCCTTTTTCAATCCAATACAAATCTGAATCGTCTGTTTTGTCTTGTTCTAAAAATTCACCTGTCAACCAATAATATGGTTTCCCGAACTGATCTTCTCTCTTATCGAACCGATCCTCCCAAAAGGCATGGGCCTGTCTACAAATTTTAATTTCTTTTAGTTCGCCAATTGAAACATCCGGAATATTTACGTTTAAACATATACGATCCATCATTCCATTCTTCAATACTTGTTCTACAACATTCTTAACAACTGATTTAGCCGATGTAAAATCTGCATCACTATCGTAAGCACAAAGTGAAAATCCAACTGAAGGGATTCCCTCCATAGCACCTTCCACAGCAGCCGACATGGTACCAGAATATAACACATTCGATGACGTATTTGCCCCGTGATTGATTCCGGAAACCACTAAATCTGGTTTTCTATGTAAGACCTCATAAACGCCTAGCTTTACACAATCAACAGGTGTTCCAGTG
>JBFHHS010000024.1:0-19654 GCA_041596895.1 Crocinitomicaceae bacterium
ATAATGAAAGAGTAGTCTTCTTGTATTGAATTTCCAGGTTGCGTACAAAGACATGTATAATCCTTCTTACAACTACTCAAACTTATCGCTAGAAACAAAAAACAAACAGAGAGAAGCGTAAATGATTTTATCATGATAATGAGGTATGGCTATTTACTTGAAAAGTACGTTCAAATCCTAAGAATTCCAAATAAAGATAATCAGGTAATACCGCAGGAATTTAGCGAGTACCATGAGTATTAGCATGGGGATGAATTTGACTCTAAAAAAGCCAAGAGCAACAACCAATGGGTCTCCAATAATTGGCAACCAAGAAAGAAGTGCCAACCAATATCCGTATTTATCTACCGAATTGATCATACGCACATAGTGTTGTGGTTTCTTGAATAAACGTTTGAGTTTGTCAGGCTTACCCAAAAGACCAATGAAGTAATTGGTCAGTCCACCCAACGTGTTTCCAAATGTAGCAACCAAAAGGCATGTGATGGGATCAAATCCTGCAGCAAGAAATAGAAGAAGCACCCCTTCTGATGTAAGCGGAAGAATCGTTGCTGCTAGAAAGCAAATGATAAACAATCCAAAATAACCGAGTTCTAGGTATTCCATGGAGGATTAAAGTAAGGCAAAAAAAAACCGGAATGACGAATCTTCCCGGTTTTAATTATCAATGATTTGACTTAGAAAGTCAATGTATTGTTATTATTTGATAACAACTCTTTCTACTAAAGATCCGTTTTCGTTAGAAACCTCTACCATGTAGATACCAGTTCCGTTAGAAGTTAAATCGATTGTAGTGTTAGCGTTAGCTTCTTTTGTTAAAACAACTTTACCAACCATATCGTAAACAACGATCGTGTTAGCTGTAGCGTTAGCATTAGAAATGTTTACTAAACCTGTTGATGGGTTAGGGTAAACAGAAACACCATCTAAAGCGTTTTCGTTAACACCAGCAGACCCCATTAACATACGAATACCGAAAGCAGTACCGTTAGTATAAGATTGGTCACCTGGGATGTAGATAGCAGAAGCATCAAAAGGTTGAGCAACTGACTCATCATCAGCGATACGGATATCCGTAGCGTTACCGTTACTGTATAATTCAACAGCAGCATAATAAACACCTGGAGCTAAAGAAGCAGGAGTTGAGAACTCAACATCGATGTAACCAGCAGAGATATCAGCAGCAGTAACAACACCAACAGTAGAATTGTATAAAGAAGTCATATCACCAGCCCAGAATAAAGAAGTATCTTTAATAGAACCGTAAACCTCAGCACCAGCAACAGTACCAGTAGCCAACATCACTCTTAATCCAACAACATCAGAGCTGTTTTTCATGTGGTACAATGCAGCACAAACCAATCCATCTTCACCTCCTGTAAAAGAGTTTGTTCCTAAAGAACCAACGTTAACACCAGTTGTGTAAACACCGATACCATCAATAGAATAAGTAGTCATTGGGTTACCAGCAGCACTTGCTCCAGTAATTTCAAATTCTCTTCCACCTGTATTGTTATAGAATTCTGCACCAGCAGTTTCACCATCAGAAACAACAGTATAAGCTCCTGTGTAAACACCTGGAGTTAAAGTCAATGCTTCAGTAGCCTCAACGATATACGTAGAATCTGGCTCAATTAAAGCTAAAGTTGGAGTAGATGTAAAAGAACCGAAGTCAGCAGTTAACGTTGTGTTAGTCGCTGGGTTAGCTCCACCGTTATAAACTTCAGAACCTACGAAGTAGTTTGCATCCATTTGATCAACTGGAGTTCTTCCGTACTCAACACCGCTGTTGTTTTCACCAGAAATGTAAGCAGAGTTCATGATGATGTCATCATTTGGTAAATCAACGATTTCAATATCATCAATGTTCCAGAAGTAGTGAGAAGATGCAGAACCTACACCATCCCAAGTAAACTTAAGCATGATTGTGTTACCAGCAGCTTGTCCAGAAATGTTAGCTGAGATATCATAAGAACCTGTTGTTGATTGAAAATCATCATTTGCACTAACAGAAGCAGGAATTAAATCAATAGGAGTCCCCCAAGTAGTACCACCATCTGAAGAGATTGATACGTTGATGTTATGCGTTCCTGAACAACACCATCTGAAGTTTTGTTCCATTTGTAATTTTGCAGATGAAGCTCCAGTAAGGTCAATTGCTGGAGAAATTAATTCACCTGTAGAATTAACATAGTTAGGAGAAACTGGAAAGTTTAATGAATCAGCATCAAATAACATGAATCCATTCGCTGCAGTAGTAGATGCGAAAGCAGCTGTTCCCGTAGACCACTCACCGCTAGTTGTATAGAAACTGTGTTTCCAAACTCCACCATTAGCACCACCTGTTGTCCAAGTTCCGTTTGCCGTAGTGAAAGTTGGTCCAGCAGTAGATGCAGGAGCAGTTCCAATTCCAGCGAAATCTTCACTCCAAAGCACAGCTTTAGTTGAATGGTGGATAGGTTTAAGTGTTTGTTTTTCTTTTGCAATTGATGGAGAAAGTCGAGTTAACTCACCAAAAGAATGCGGAGTCGTCAAGTTTTGTCCAATAGCCCCATTTGCTGCAAATCCAGCAACTAAAAGGCTTAAGTAGATTTTTTTCATAATTTAAATTATTATTAAGTGATACAAATATAAGCGAAACGAAGTACAAAGTCCAGTCTTTAAATCACGGATTCTTAGCGATCTTTTAAAAATGGCAACATTTCACGAATTCCTTCTAAAACAGATGTTTCTAGAACAAATGTTTTTATTATTTCTTTATCGTTCGATAATTTTTCCTCTTTTCCCAATGGTGAAACTAGTTTTGAGTCGCCGCTATACTGGTGCTTTTTTTCATCTTCACCTACACGATTAACTCCGACCACAAAGCACTGATTTTCAATTGCTCTTGCATTTAAGAGTGCATTCCAATGTGCTGCTCGCTTGCTCGGCCAATTGGCAACATAAAGAATAACGTCGTAAGCCGCTTTTTGGTTGGGTAAGATTCGGTTTCGTACTATTTCTGGAAACCTTAAATCGTAACAAATTTGCAATTGTATGTTCCAACCTAAATAATTCACAATCGTTTCAGATTCTCCAGGAGTAAAAAACTGATCTTCGCCTGCTAGACAAAATGATTTACGTTTGTCATATGTTTTTATTTCTCCATTTGGATAAACAAATACCCCGCGATTATAGACATTTCCATAATCTTCTATAATGAGTGAAGTATAGATGGCAGCATTTTTTTCTTTCGCCATTTGTTTGAGCCAATTGATGCTATTGCTATCCGTAAAACGTTCCTTTAGCGCTTCAGTATTCATACTAAACCCCGTTTGGAACATTTCAGGTAAAACGATGAGGTCTGTGTTCACTTCACGCAAAAGACGCGTGTAATTTTCAAAATTTGCCGTTTTATCTTCCCATACTTGATCGGCTTGAACCAAGGTTACTCTTAAATCTTGCATAACAATTCTGTTGCTTTAATTAAAGTCTCGTCATCTTTCGCGAAGCAAAAACGGATTATTTTTTGATCTTTTCCGGATGCATTGAAAACAGAAATTGGAATGGCAGCAACACCGTAATCATTGGCTAATTTTTTACAAAAATCAACATCGCCTAAATCTGAAATATCAGAATAATCAACCGTTTGAAAGTAGGTGCCTTCGCAAGGCAATAATTTAAAACGGGAGGGTTTCATTAGTTTGTGGAATAAATCACGTTTTTCTTGGTAAAATGCTCCCAACGTTGAAACATCTACGGAGTCTAAATAGGTGCTTAAAACGGCTTGCGCCACGCTGTTTACACTAAATACATTGAATTGATGCACTTTTTTGATCTCAATCATCACGTTTTCCGGAGCTACAAGGTATCCCATTTTCCAGCCCGTTATGTGGAAGGTTTTTCCGAAAGATGAAATGATGATAGATCGATCTCGAATGGATGCAATTGAATTGATTGAGATATGCTTTTGTTCAAACGTGATATATTCATAAACTTCGTCAGAAAGTAAGATGAGTTTTGGATGCTTTTGCATCAATTTTTCCAGTTGTTCCATGTCCTCCATTTTCCAAACTCGGCCAGATGGATTATGCGGAGAATTGATGATCAACATACGTGTGTTGTTGTTCACCGTAGCGTTAATTAAATCCCAGTCAGGTAGGAATTCTTTGTTTAATGAAATTCTGTTTGCTTTACCTCCTGCTAATGTAATTGCAGGCTCGTAACAATCGTAACTTGGGTCTAAGATGACAACCTCATCGCCTTGATCTACTAGAGCTAAAATTGTGGTAAAAATCCCTTGTGTTGCTCCCGCCGTAATCAATAATTCTTTGTCTGGTTCAATGGTTCTATTATAAGAAGATTCAATCAAGCTTCCAATTTTAGTAAGCAATTCAGGAAACCCAGACATTGGCATATATTGATGCACATTCTCATTGGCCTTTTGACGTAAAATTTCAACCAGTTTTTCATCCACAGGGAAATTCGGGAAGCCTTGTGATAAATTAATGGCGCCAACATCATTGGCCAATTTTGACATGATGGTAAATATCGTTGTGCCGACATGGGGAAGTTTTGACATCGTTTTTTCTTTTAAAAATAATAAGATTGTTGACTTATTGGATTGTATGAAAGGATGAAATCATTGTTTTTTAAATTGTGCCGATTATATTGTATCCTTGTATTAAATAACAACAATTATGAAGACTATTTATCTCATACTATCTATTATATTCCTTTCATTGTCAACAACTTTTGTTTATGGACAGGAAAATAAGAAGGAGGTTAGAAAAGAGTTCCGTATGGAAGACAATGACGGTATAAAAACGCTTTATGTAACTACGGTCGAGGATGGAAAAGTAACGGAAGAGGTTTTTAAAGGGGATGAAGCAGAGGCAAAATTGAAGGAATTGATGGTTCAGGAGCCATTAACGCAAAAAGAAATTAAGAAGGAGGTTGAGGTTCGCGAACGTGGAGGAAAAAAAACGGTTACGATAAAAACAACAGAGAACGGAATTACAACGGAAGAAGTTTTTACGGGAAATGAAGCAGAGAAGAAATTAAAGGAAATAGGAACTGTTGAATTGGAACAAGAACAGATTGTAGTAGAGGAAACAGTAATTAAAACCAAAAAAAAGAAGAAAAGAAAAAAGTCAATATAAATTGAGCACATTTAATTAACTATATTCACTAAATGAAAATTATCGCACTATTTGCCCTTTTGATATTGGCATCATGTTCTAATAAAGACGAGCAATTCTGTAAATGTTTGACAGCTGGGGAAGAACTCAATGATTATACGCAACAGTTTTTTGATAAGAGACCTTCTTCAGAAGAACAAAACAAGGTAGCTGAATTAAAGGAAGCTAAAACGGTAGCCTGTAAAGATTACCAAATGATGGGTGGAGAAATGATGCGCCAGAAGAAAGCGGAATGCGAAAACTAAAACGATCAGCATGTTAGGCTTATTATTGATTTACTTTCTAGGGAAATGGTTTTACAACCTTGCTGATAAGCACGGAAAAAACAAATGGCTTTTTGCTATAATCGGTGTTGTGACCTATTATGGAGGTGTTATTGCCGGAGGATTTCTTATTGGGGTTTTTGCGGTGCTTTTTGAATGGGACGCTATTTTCGACCTTCCAGAAGTTCTTTTAGGACTTATTGCATTGCCACTGGGCTTAGCCGCGGCATGGGGACTTCATACAATTCTCAGAAAAAACTGGGAAAAAGTCGTTGTTGTCGACGATTCCTTGTTAGATGATCAATTAGGCGATTAACTATAAACGGCGTCTAAAGCATCACACATTGCATTCGCAGCAATCTCAAGTTGATCTTTCGTGTGCGCTTGTGAAACAAATCCAACTTCATATTTACTTGGCCCAATGTATATACCACGGTCTAGTAATGCAGCAAAGAGGTTTTTAAACTCAATTTGATCAGGGTTAATTTCATCGGCACGACGAACGCTTTTCTTTCCATCAAAAGACAACCAGAAAATAGATCCAACAGTAACCAATTCAAAGTTATACCCTTTTGCTTTTGCATGATCGTTTACTTTATTCACGAAGAAAAGCGTACGTTCAAGTTGGTCTTCATAGAAACCTGGTTTAGCGCACTCAGAAAGTTGTGCAATTCCCGCCGCCATCGCAACAGGATTTCCTGAAAGTGTACCTGCTTGATATACCGGCCCGTCTGGAGCAACACACGACATTATTTCAGCACTCGCTCCATATGCCCCAACAGGTAACCCACCACCAATAATTTTACCGTAGGTAATAAGGTCTGGTTTGATATCGAATAATTCGGCTGCCCCGTTAAAACCAACTCTAAATCCAGAGATTACTTCATCAAAGAATAATAAGACACCATTTTCCGTACATAGTTTTCTTAATTCCAATAAGAATGTTTTTTCTTGAAGCAATAACCCGTTGTTTGCAGGAATTGGTTCAATAATAGCACAGGCTAATTCATCTTTGTATTCTGCAATACATGCACGCAATGCGTCAATATCATTCAATGGTAGCACTAAAGTTTCATTTGCATATTCTTCTGGAACACCTGCACTGGAAGACTCACCAAAAGTGACCAATCCACTACCTGCTTTCACCAACATTGAATCCACATGACCGTGATAGCAACCCTCAAACTTCAATACTTTCTTTTTTCCTGTGTAACCACGAGCTAATCTCAATGCCGACATCACAGCTTCCGTTCCAGAACTTACAAATCGAATTTTTTCGATAAATGGATTACGTGAAAGAATGATTTCAGCTAATTCATTTTCTAAAACCGTAGGAGCACCAAAACTGGCACCATTTTGTAGTGCAGCAACAACGCCATTGTAAACATTTTGGTTGTTATGACCTAAAATTAGCGGACCCCAACTACAACAAAAATCAATAAACTCATTTCCATCTTCATCCCAAATGTGACAACCATCACCCTTCTTAATAAATAACGGACCTCCTTCTACAGACTTAAAGGCTCTTACTGGAGAGTTGACTCCTCCTGGAAAGTATGTTTTTGCTTTTGTAAAAAGTGCTTCTGATTTTGATCTGTCTATTGTTGTTTTAGTATCCATTACCTACGATATTATCAAGAATTATAATCGGTGACAAAGGTACGAATAAGTGTTGAATTAATTTGAAATGACCAGCCTTTTGGTTGCCACGTTTTCACCATTCTCAAAATGAATTAGGTAGATTCCTGGAGATAAATTCTTAGAAGAGACTTTCAATTCTCCAGTGGTTATGTGTGATTTATATTGAATCGTTCCCGCAGCATCAAAAAGGGTAACTTCCCCAACCTGTGTTGGCGTTGAAATTGTAAACACTCCCTGCGTTGGATTTGGGAATACACTTAGTAGAATGTTATCATGTGAATTTTCATCTAAAGCTAAGGTTAAATCACAAGTACCAGGCATTCCTTGCTCTAGATATTGAGGAAATGAATAATGATCGTAAACTATGGTATCATTTTCACTAGCACAAACGAGCTCGCGGAAATACATTGAAACATTCATCCATGGTTCCATAAATAAACCGAAAGTATTTCCAATTCCTTCTATCCAAAAGGCACCGCCCATATCTAAGCGTCTCCGTTCCGTTCCGTTTACAGTTATCGTGTCTACATTTTGAACGGTAACATTGGTCATTGAATAATCTACTGAAGGCCACTCTGCATTTCCATTCATCATAATTACATCAACAGACTCGCCCGCATCCATTGAAAAATCATACAATAGAAACTCTGATGTAGAATCTTGTGGAACAAAAAACACCTGACCAATATTGTATCTTAACGCTCCAAAATATGAAGAGCTTGAATTGTTACACAAATCAATTTGCTTATAATTGATTGTATTGATAGTGGTGTCATTGCCATTTGCGCAAAAATTATTAACCCATTCCGTTGTATAGGTTGGAATGAACCATTCATCTAGTGTATAAGATCGATGTTGATTAGACCATCTGCTATTTTCCAAAGGGAAAGAGTAGTAATTTTGTGCATTTGCAGAATTAATTGCTGCTAGAAGCGCCAATATGGTGAAAATACGATTCATGACTGTGTTTTTATGTCTTACGTAAAAATAGTGGCTATGGTTGGATTTAGTCTCCAATTTTTGATTTTGTATATTTGAACAACCAAACCTATATTAACTATGAGAATTACCACTATTTTTCTCTTTTTATTTTTTAGTATAACGGCATTTTCACAAAGTGTAACAGCAGACTTTTTAGCTTCACCTTTGGCGGTATGTGTTGGGGATTCCGTTCAGTTTACGGATTTATCTGTTTCAAGTGGATCAGCTATTCAGGCTTGGACATGGGATTTTGGAGATGGTAATTCATCCAATGCACAAAATCCTGCGCATGCTTTTGGTTTAGCAGGGACATACAACATTACGCTAACAATACAATTGATGGATGGTACTTCAGAAAGTGAGGTTAAACCAGCTTACATTTTAGTAGAGGAAGTTCCTGTGGTCGATTTCGCTTTGAATGGGTCTGCATGTAACTTGCCTTTTGCCGCAACTTTTAACAATACATCAACTACAGGTGCTGGGTATTCTTATTCGTGGGATTTTGGAAATGGTCAATCATCCAGTGATTATTCTCCAGTTGGAATTACATATAATACGGCAGGCACATATACGATAGACTTGATAGTTACAAGTCCTGGGACAGGTTGTTCAAATTCAAGTCAACTCGATATCGAAGTAATAGATTTTCAAGCAGGAATGAACATTCCGGATTCGATTTGTTTAACACAAACTGGGCAGTTTCAGGATGCGTCATCAACAAATGCAAATGAATGGACATGGGATTTTGGAGATGGAACTGCAACATCGTCCTTAGAAAACACAGTACATACGTATTTAGCGGCAGGATCTTATACGATTACTTTAACTGCGGGTAATTCTGCGTTAGGTTGTACTTCTACAATTACTCAAACACTCGTTGTTTTATCTGTTCCGACGGCAAGTTTTACTGTAGACGACACGTACGGATGTGCTCCGAAGGACGTTACGTTTACAAACACGAGCACGGGAGCTACACAGTTCAATTGGGATTTTGGTGATGGGTCAACTTTTTCAGGAGAATTTCCACCGGCGCATACGTATATAGATTCTGGAGAATACTTTCCAACCTTGACTGTTTCGGATGATTTTGGATGTAGTGCAATTTTTAACTTACCCTCTTCGATTCAGGTAGGAATGTTGGAAACACCAGTTTTTACAATGGATACCTTAAGCGGTTGTGATTCAATACATGTAAATTTTACGGATTTATCAACGGCTCTTGAACCTGGAAATGACCCGATAGTGGATTGGAGTTGGAATTTCGGAAATGGAAATACATACAATGGTCAAAATCCTCCTGTAGAAACATATGGAATAGGTGTTTTTAGTCCAGAATTAACAATAACAACACTGTCTGGCTGTCAAGCAACAGCATTATATGTTGATACAATCGAAGTTGGTTCAATTGATAGTGCCTGGTTTGATTTAAATTCTACGCTCGTCTGTTCGGATGAAATGATAGATGCTTTTGGTTATGCTTCTGTATCCCCTCCTTTTTCACCTTCAGATGTTTTGTATTCTTGGGGATTTAGTGATGGAACTAGCGCTATTTCTAATCCTCCTGTATTCTATCCATCAACATCATATTCTGATACAGGATTTGTTACCTTAATGATGACTGCAACGGTTCAAGGTTGTAATTATGAAGTGGTTGGTGAAGATTCTATTTATATAAGCGGGCCGATTGCTTCTTTCGAACCGTCTGATTTTTTATTGTGCAACCCAACTTTGCCAGTTACGATTGATGTTACAGACTTGTCGATAATTGGAAATATTTCGGATGATGCAACAATGACTTGGACGTGGGGAGATATGACGAGTACGGTGTTGAATGATGTCGATTTAGATGATGCAAACCAAGGATCAGAACAGCACGTTTACAATAGTTATGGCATGTTTACAATAGAACAAAATATAACTAATAATACAACAGGTTGTTCTAGTACCGCTGAAGCGATTATTAACTTATCCTACTTGGATGCATCTCAAGATTTTGCTCTTTGGGAAGATACCATTTGTTTGGGGTCTTATGTATACATTGATACAGTGGCTGGAAATTCGGGAATTGCTCTGCAGGACACAATAAACAACTTTTATAACATGGGGGATGGAAACATCTATTACAACCCATGGGATACGACAGGTTTCTTTCCGGTGATTGAGCCCATTGATACAACTCACATTTATTTTAATTGGGGCAATTATGAGGTAATTCATAGCGTTTCAGATTTCTTAGGTTGCATAGATGTTGATACAATGGATATCGTTGTATTAGATAATCCAAGCGCTGCAATTATTGCTGATGATAGTTCTGGGTGTGCACCGCTTACAGTTAATTTTGAGAATAATTCTACTACAAACAATAACGGTGCTCCAATAGTTAGTATGGAGTGGGTGTATACCGATGGCACCTCGGTAATCACAACAGATATTAATCAAGATGGTAGTTTTACCTTCACGAATGAAGGGTCTTTTCAAACTGTTCTCACTGTTGAAGATGCCAATGGCTGTTCTGCAACGGCTTTTGCAACAACAAATATTACAAAACCAACGGCTCAGTTTCTGATGGATAGTGTGGTATGTGATGTAACGGATTTCACTGCACTAAGCACTTCAATTGGAGATGATCCATTGGATTATATTTGGTATGTTGATGGGGTTCAAACAAGCGTTACGGATACCTATACAGGCCAATTTAACGAAGGAGTAAGCTCAAGTCTTTCAACAACGCATGATGTTAGTTTAGTTGTAACCGATGCAAATGGTTGTGTGGATTCAGTGAGTAATGAGGTCATTGTTTCATTACCACAAGCTTCATCAAATTTCACCTTCTCGGGAGCAAGTGTAAATCAGTTTGGAGAGTTTACGTGCCCACCTGTTTTTGCAAGCTTTACAGATACTTCTCAATCCTATGGGCAGGTGATTTCTTGGGATTGGGATTTTGGTAATGGAAATAATTCAACCTTGGAAAACCCACAAAACACCTATGTTTTTGCTGGTACATATACCGTTACATTAACGATTCAAGACGAATTTAGTTGTACTGCAGATTCTACTTTTGTTGATTTTCTGGAAATATTGGGGCCTTCTGCCGATCCAGGATGGACAAACATAGGGGAATATTGTGATCCGGAAATAGAGTTTTATGCTGAGAATCAAAATGGCGTAACTAATATAGAATGGGACCTTGACGATACAAATATTGTCAACGATACAAGTGCCTTTACGCATATATATAATCAGGCTGGAACGTATGGTGTGAGTATTGTTTTATCTGATGATAATGGATGTCAAGTACCTTACGATTTAGATCCAATCACCATTTTTTATGATGATATTGACGCGTTTTTCACTACATCTATGTATGAAGGTCAAGTCTCACAAGGGTTTACATTCGACGATCAATCAACTTCAACATTGAGTGATATTGTAAGTTGGGATTGGAGCTTTACAACCGGGTCAATATCAAACAGTTCAGATCAAGATGTTGATTATTCATGGACCATTCCGGGAGAACAAACAATTACTTTGACTGTTTCTGACACCAACGGATGTTCAGATACATATCAATTACAAGTCTTAATCACTGCAGATTTTACTATACCAAATGTATTTACTCCAAATGGCGATGAGGTGAATGATTTTTTCAGCTTAGACTTCGATGTTTTTGATGGGTACGATTTCGTGATTTTAAACCGATGGGGAAATGTGGTAACGGATGCAACAGATTTTACTGGAGTTAATATGTGGGACGGAAAGAATAAGCGTGGCGAAGAATGCTCGGAAGGTGTTTACTTTTATAAGTTTGTAGGACATTTTCATGATGGTTCTACCATTATCAAACAAGGCAATGTTACGCTTATTAGGTAATCTAGAATACAATGTGTTTCGTATCGGATAGATAAATGATATTATTATCTTTGAAAAGACAATTTTCAAAGAATATGATACACCAGAATACATTAGAGTTTGCTCGAGAAATGGACCAAAAAGATCCATTGAAATCTTTTAGAGACAAGTTTCATTTTCCTAATTTTATGGATACAGAAATGGTCTACTTTACAGGGAACTCCCTTGGATTACAGCCTAAAACAGTTGGAAGTTATATTCAAGAAGAGTTGGATGCTTGGGCTAAATATGGTGTTGAAGGGCATTTTTTAGCTGAAAAACCTTGGTTTGCTTATCACGAGTTTTTAACTGAAAAAGCAGCGAAAATTGTTGGAGCAAACCCCGAAGAAGTTGTTGTCACACACTCGCTGACTACAAATCTACACTTGTTGATGGTTTCTTTTTTCAAACCAGAGGGTAAACGAACGAAAATTATTTGTGAGGCAAAAGCATTCCCTAGCGATCAATATGCATTGGAATCTCAAGTTAAATTTCATGGATTAAATTTGGAAACGGATTTAGTTGAAATTGCACCAAGAGAAGGAGAACACTTAATTCGAGAAGAAGATATTTTAAATAAAATTGCAGAGCTTGGCGATGAGTTAGCCATGGTTATGATAGGCGGTGTAAACTATTACACGGGTCAGTTATTTGATATGGAAGCAATAACGAAGGCAGGACACGCTGTTGGTGCTAAAGTTGGTTTTGACTTGGCACATGCTGCAGGAAATATTAACCTTAAACTTCACGATTGGGGAGTAGATTTTGCGGCTTGGTGTGGATATAAATACTTGAACTCGTCACCAGGCGGAGTTTCCGGAATCTTTGTTCACGAAAGACATGCGTATAATCCTGAGCTGCCGCGTTTTGCAGGATGGTGGGGTTATGATAAAGAAACGCGTTTTCAAATGGAACCTGGTTTTAACCCAATGAGAGGTGCAGAAGGATGGCAGTTGAGTAATGCACCCGTGTTAGGTATGGCTGCACATTTAGCTTCTTTGGATATTTTTGATGAAGCGGGAATGGATCGTATTGGAGAAAAAAGAGATTTGATGACTGGATTTTTAGAATTCGTAATTGAAGATATTTCTAAACGAAATTCAGATCGTTGTACATTCGAAATTATTACACCAAAAGATAAAACTAAGCGAGGGGCTCAACTTTCTATTTTAGCTCACGGTCAAGGAAAAGATTTGTTTGATGCCTTGACAAAGAAAGGTGTAATTGCAGATTGGAGAGAACCAAATGTAATTCGTATTGCACCTGCACCATTGTATAATTCTTTTGAAGATTGTTACAATTTTGGTGTTTGCTTGGAAGGGGCAATTCAATAAAATAATACAATGGACGAATTAACGATACAAACTTTAATTAAAGCGAATTACTCTGGTGGTTTGACAGAAACTTCTGTGTACGTTAATTTGGCGATACAAGCCACTGCTGTAATCATAGGAGGAATTGTCCTTTGGAGGGGAAGTGTTGCTTTGCATAAAAAGAAATTGGCGCAACGTGCGCGAAACACATATTTTGAAACGCCTTATTCAAAAGGTTGGAAAAGAAAATAAGATGGAAAAGAGTAAAAGTGCAATTATTGTAGGTGCAGGATTAGTGGGTTCTTTGTGGGCCGTTTATTTATCCAAAGCAGGTTATAAAGTTACCATTTACGAACGAAGACCTGATATTAGAGATGCTGAAATTTCTGCTGGTAAGTCAATTAATCTGGCTTTATCAACTCGAGGGTGGAAAGCACTGGATACGGTTGGTGTTGGAGATGCAGTTCGTGATATTGCAATTCCTATGTATGGTCGTATTATGCATGATACAGAAGGAAATCTTTCTAATCAACCTTATGGAAAGGAAGGAGAAGCTATTTATTCAGTTTCTAGAGGCGGTGTGAATGCACGTATGATGGATATCGCCGAAGAAGTTGGTGGTGCTACAATTCATTATAACATGAAGTGCTTGGACGCAGACACGGAGAAAGGTTCTGTAACATTGAAAAACTATATTACTGGAGAAATTATTGAAGATTCAGCAGATGTTGTTTTTGCATGCGATGGTGCGTTTTCAGCAGTGCGACATAATGCTTTGCAGAAATTAGATCGATTTAATTATAGTCAAAACTTCATTTCAGATGGTTATCGAGAAATTTTGCTTCCAGCTAATGAGGATGGATCGTATAAAATGGATAAGAATGCATTACATATTTGGCCTAGGGGAAGGTTTATGTTGATTGCTTTGGCGAACGAAGACGGTTCGTTTACTTGTACTTTATTTATGCCTCACACAGGAGAAGAAAATGCATTCGATAAGATCAATACAAAAGAAGAAGTTGACGCATTTTTTAAATCAACATTCTCTGATTTTTATGAAATGATGCCAAATATCTCGGATGTTTGGGAAGATCACCCTTTGTCATCGTTAGCAATTATGCGTTCTTACCCTTGGCATCATGGTAAAGTTGCCATGATGGGAGATGCAGCGCATGCTACAGTACCATTTTATGGTCAAGGAATGAATGGGGGATTTGAAGATTGCTCTGTAATGTGGGAACTCGTACAAAAACACAACGAAGATTGGGACAAGGTGTTCGAGGAATATTCAAAAGTTAGAAAGCCAGATGGTGATGCCTTACAAGATTTATCACTGTATAATTATCATGTTATGCGTGATTTTGTAGCAGATCCAATGTTCTTGCTTCAGAAAAAAATTGAGGCGAAGTTTTCAAAAGCGTACCCAGACAAGTGGATGCCGTTATATTCTATGGTAACATTCAGTAACATCCGTTATAGCGTTGCTCATGAGAATGGAAAACGTCAGGATAAAATAATGAAGGAAGTCATGAAAACACCAAACATTGAATCATTGTGGGATTCTGAGGAAGTGATGAACATGATACTTGAAAAGATATAGTATGAAATTAATCATTGTATTTATTGCACTTTTTATTTCTACGTTGGCTTTTGCTCAACCGAGAGATTTAACCCCAAATAAAAGAAGTAGCGCCTTTGGTACGCGAGATTTTAGAGATTTACGCGGTGTTGGTTTACAAGTTCAATTAGGCCCTACTTATTTAATGACGAACCGAAAAAATGAATTGGTTGAAGCGAACCTCACAAACGATGGTTTTCTGGGAAATTATTCGCACGATCAATTTGGAAAACTTGGCGTTTACGGTGAAATCGGTCTAATGCACTTTCCAAAGAAACGCTCTAAATTATCCTTGAAGTTGAAAACCGTTTTGGTGAGTTACTATGATTGGGGTATTGGTTTTAAGTATTTCCGTGGAGGGGAAAATATTCAGGTCAATAACAATGTAACGAACAACAATTCTACTGAAGTCTTTCGCTTGGGTCATGGGAATGCTTATGCTCGTTTTTCACTACACAAAAACATTCATTTTAAAAAGAATCAAGGTCGCGATAAAACAAACTTTTTCTTAGATAATAGTTTAGGGTTAAACGTTGATTATCGTGTCATGGATCAGTCTGATGCGTATGCTTCGGTATATCCGACAACGGTTATTTCAGAACAAAGATACAATCCATTACATGTGCAATTGCATTATGGACTAGGGATTGGGTTTAAACTGAAAAGAGGTGCGTATTTAATTCCTGGCGTGCGCGTGCCGATTTTAGGTTATCAATCTACAACAGGAGCTGGGTCTTCTAGTACTGTAATCGGAAAGCCATCATTGCATTGGTTTTCTTCAACGTATTGGCCAATTCTTTTTCACATCAAGTATATGTTTGTTTTTGAGAAGAAAACAAAAGGTTGTGCTACGGGAATTACCAATGATCAAGATCAAAACACACAACGTAATCGTTAATTATGAAAAAGATTTTTTACTTGAAAAGCTGTAGTACGAATCAACGTATTTTAAAAGAAATCAATCCTGGTGAAGATGTGATTCTACAAAACATTAAGGAAGAGAATATTGACGAGGAGACATTGGACTGGTTGAAAGAAAAAGTAGGTTCATACGAAGCATTGTTTTCAAAAAAGGCGATGAAATATCGTTCGATGGGGTTGAATGAAATGAATTTGACTGAAGCTGATTTCAAGAAATATATTTTGGAAGAGTACACATTCATCAAACGTCCTTATATCATTAATGAGGATGAAGTGTTTATTGGGAATGCTAAAAGTGTTGTCGCTGATGCTGTCGCATCATTTAATAAATAGCATTGAAGTCTGATTTAATTCGAGCGCATGTAGCTCTATTTCTTGTCAATGCTCTCTATGGTGCAAGTCACGTGATTGCAAAGGGAGTTATGCCAAATTTCCTCACACCAAATGTCTTTATATTATTCAGGGCGCTTGGAGCAACGATCCTTTTTTGGATAGTAAAGATGTTTCTTCCTAAAGAAAAAGTGAAACGGAAAGACTTACTTCTATTGGCAGTTTGTGGAGTGTTTGGTGTTACCGTAAATCAGTTGTTTTTCTTTCATGGGTTGAATTTATCATCTTCAATCAACTCAGGTATTATCATGACGGTGAACCCAATTTTGGTGGTCATCCTCTCCTTTTTCATTCTAAAGGAATCTGTTACTTGGCGTAAATCGATTGGAATTGCACTCGGAGCTGCGGGAGCAATTCTTCTTACATTAACTGCAGGAACAGGAAGTGGGGACTCTATACTGGGCGATTTGTTTTTATTTATAAATGCCGTGAGTTACGCCATTTATTTAGTAATCGCCAAACCATTGATGAAGAAATATTCACCGTTAACTGTTATCACTTATGTGTTTACTTTTGGTGCATCATTTATCATGCTTTACCCACCCACGTTGTCAGAATTTGCTCAAACCGACTTCAGTTCCATAACTTCAGATGTCGCTGCTAAAATTGTCTATGTCGTTATTGGTGTAACTTTCTTTACATACCTACTTACCATGTATGCTTTGAAGCATTTAAGTCCATCAGTATCTTCAGCATATATATACTTACAACCCGTCTTGGTGATGTTTTTTGCGTTTACCTTAAGCGCAATCGGTATCGCCGATGATTATACAGATACAATTACCTTGGAGAAAGTAATTTATATGCTCATCATTTTTATTGGGGTTTATATTACCTCGTCCAGTTCATTTCAACTCAAAATCAGGAAGAAGATGTAGCGTTCTTCGGATATAAGCTAGAATTCTTCTAATTTTACAAAAAAAAGCGAGTATGCTAAAATCTATGACCGGCTTTGGAAAAGCTTCAGGAAATTTCCAATCGAAAAAAATCACTGTCGAGATCCGTTCTTTGAACAGTAAATCGATGGATTTAAATACGCGTATCCCATCTCAATATAAAGAAATTGATGGTGAGATTCGAAAGAAGCTTTCTGCAGGACTTGGAAGAGGGAAGGTAGATATCTCAATTAATGTTGAAGCAATTGGAGATTCTATACCTATTTCAATCAATAGAGAATTAGCAAAAACTTATTATAACGAATTGAAATCATTGAATGATGAATTGGGAGAAACTACCCAAGATTACTTATCACTGATTTTAAAAATGCCAGAGGTTTATAGTCAATCCAAAGAGGATTTATCGGACGAAGAAAAAGCCCTAGTGATTCAAGTAGTTGAAGAGGCCGTCGAAAATATTAATGATTTCCGCAGAAAAGAAGGAGAAGATTTAGAACGTGAATTTACGGAGCGTATCGAAGAGATTCGAGCTTTTTTATTGGAAGTTCCGAAATATGAAAATGAACGAATAGAGATTATTCGTGAACGGATGGAAAAAGGATTGGAGGATATTCAGTCTGGCACATACGATGACAATCGTTTGGAGCAAGAAATGATTTTTTACATTGAGAAATTGGATGTTGCTGAAGAAAAAATGAGACTTTCAAATCATCTGGATTACTTTATTGAAACAATGAAAACGGAACAAGCAGGTAAAAAGCTTGGATTCATTGGACAAGAAATTGGACGAGAAATCAATACTCTAGGAAGTAAAAGTAACCATGCTGAAATGCAAAAATTGGTTATTGGAATGAAAGATAACCTTGAAAAAATTAAAGAACAAGTATTAAATACGCTTTAATAAGATGGAAGAAATAAAAGGTAAATGTGTCATTTTCTCAGCACCGTCAGGGGCAGGTAAAACAACGATTGTACACCATTTATTGAATCAAGATCTGGGATTGGAATTTTCAGTTTCTGCATGCAGTAGAGATCCACGCGGAAATGAAGAGGATGGGAAAGATTATTACTTTCTGGGATTGGAAGAATTTAAAAAACGTATCGGTCGAGACGAATTTGTGGAGTGGGAAGAAGTTTATACAAACAATTTTTACGGCACTCTGAAGTCCGAAATGGAACGCATTTGGAAGGCTGGTAAAACAGTTATTTTTGATGTGGATGTAATCGGTGGACTTAACCTAAAGAAAAAGTTTCAAGATGACGCATTTGCCATTTTTGTGAAACCTCCAAGTTATGCGGAACTAGAGAAACGTTTGAGAGGTAGAAGTACCGAATCAGAAGATAAGATCAATCAACGTATGGAAAAAGCGAGTAAGGAGCTTTCTTTTGCACCAGAATTCGATTATATCTTGGTGAATGATGATTTAGCCGTGGCATGTGATCATGCAAAAGAATTGATTCAACAATTTTTAGAAAGAAAATGAAAGTAGGATTGTATTTCGGAACATTTAACCCAATTCATGTTGGGCATTTAGTGATTGCGAATTACATGGCGGAATACACAGACTTGGACGAAGTTTGGTTGGTTGTTTCTCCGCACAATCCACACAAGGTGAAGAAGACTTTATTAGAGGATTATCACCGTTTAGCCATGGTTAAAATCGCTATCGAAGATAATCCTAAACTGAAGGCAAGTGACATAGAATTTGGCTTACCACAACCGAGTTACACCGCAACTACTTTGGCATATTTAAAGGATAAACACCCAAGCTATAATTTTTCATTGTTGATGGGAGAAGATAATTTGCGCGGTTTTCATAAATGGTTCAATTATGAAGAAATAATTGAAAACCACCAGATTTATGTTTATCCAAGGGTTATGACTATTCAAGAACAAGCTAAACAAAGCGAATCATTAGCAAAGTCGGAAATTGCCACGCATAAAAATGTGGTATTCTGTGATGATGTTCCTGTGATGAAGATATCTTCCAGTTTTATTCGAAAGGCAATAGCGGAAAAAAAAGATGTCAGTTATTTATTGACTGAAAAGGTTTATAAGTATCTGGATGAAATGAACTTTTATAAATAGAAAAAGCCCCAATGAAATTTCAATGGGGCTTTTTTTACATTCTAGTTCTAATATTGCCTTTCTTTCCTAGGAATAGCAGTTTTGAAATCAATGGTGAAGTTCAATGTAGCATCTAACATACCGTGATACCAATAACCGGTCATTCCTTTACTAACCGGCAAAGAATCATCCCAGTTAATTTCAAGTCCCCAAGAATTATAATATGAATTGGACGGTGTTCCAACCGAATTATAAATGTGAAGGATTTCTTTTGTCTCAATGTCAAACCAAACGAAATAACCGTTGACACTTGTTGGTCTTCCTTTGAAAAATGATTCTATAACGTAAACCAATCCTATTCCGTCGACCTCTTCTGATTCGTATTCTTGAATTAAATCTTGTAAATCAGATGGGGTTAATTTTGGTTTTTCATCCGTATTATAAATCCATCTTTCAGATTCCAATAAACGATACGCCTTATCGGTATATGCCTTA
>JBFHHS010000025.1:0-19325 GCA_041596895.1 Crocinitomicaceae bacterium
AAAGTGAATTGTTCGGACATTTAAAAGGTAGTTTTACTGGTGCAATTTCAAATCGAGTAGGTTTCTTCCAGGCTGCCGATGGCGGCACTATATTTCTTGATGAAATTGGCAACACCTCATTGGATGTGCAGGCAAAATTATTGAGGGTTCTTCAAGAAAAAGAAGTAACTGCTGTTGGAGGAACAAAAAGTCAAAAAATTGATGTGCGCATTATTTCTGCTTCCAATGTAAACTTGTTAGACTTGGTAAGACAAAATAAATTTAGAGAAGATTTATACTACCGTTTGAATGTTATTTCTATTGATATTCCAGCATTAAAAGATAGAGAAGGAGACATATTATCGTTAGTCCTTTTTTTTAATAAAAAATACAGTAAAGAATTAGGTAAAAAACCTTTGAAGTTTGAAAAAGGCGTTCTTTCAACTTTTGAAAATTATAGTTGGCCTGGTAATGTTAGAGAATTAGAAAATCTCGTTCATCGATTGGTTGTTATGAATGATGAAAAAGTTTCTATGCTTGACATACCTGACTATCTTAAGACAAAAATTAACACAAATGATGATAGTTTTGTTTCATTAAAACAAATGGAATTAAATTACATTAAGAAAACGCTAGCGTATTGTAACAATAATAAAACGCATGCAGCGAAACTTCTTGGCATCGATAGAAAAACCCTTCGAGAAAAATTAAAATAACCCACCTCTCACCTCGCCAAAACTGCTGTCCTGTTTTGTACCACACCGGCGCATTATTCCCCGTTCTATTACATTAAATTAGATGTATTGATCTTAAATATAAAGAATCAATATGTTGTATTCCAAGTGTTTACAAAGAATCAATGCCTAGAAAATGTTTTATGGCACTGGCTTTGACTAGAGTCTTCAAAACATAAAAATGGAAGTAAATATTTGTAGTAATTGCCTGCACAAATCTGAATGTTTGTTTCAACTGAATACTCCAGATCAGGTAAGGTTAACTTGTGAGTTACACGAAGTCATCTCACATCCTATCGTCGAACATAAAAATAAAAAAATCTCAAGCACCAAAGAAGTGAACGATCTATGTTCAATCTGCGACTTCAAATCAAATTGCACCCTAAGGACAGAAAATGTATTTCTGTTTCATTGCTCAGAATATCAATAAAATAAACTTATAAATAAGAAAAAGATGGAAACAGTAAAAAGTGTAAATCCAAAAGAAGGAATGTATGAAAATGTCCTTCGTCAGTTTAATCAAGCAGCTGATGTAATCAATCTTGATGCAGGTATAAGAAGCATTTTAAAAAACACGAATAATGAAATTGTAGTCAATTTCCCAGTAAAACTAGATGATGGGACAATTGAAGTATTTACAGGGTATAGAGTTCAACACAACAACGCTCTCGGACCATATAAAGGTGGATTAAGATATCACCCAACCGTTGACATCGATGCCGCTCGGGCTTTAGCCATATGGATGACTTGGAAATCTGCGCTAGTAGACCTACCATATGGAGGTGGAAAAGGTGGAATTCAAATTGACCCAAAAAAATTCTCTCATTCAGAACTAGAAAGAATAACAAGGCGATTCACATATGCACTTGGAGATAACATCGGTCCAGACATGGATATACCTGCACCTGATGTAAATACAAATGCACAAATTATGGCTTGGATAGCTGACACTTACTCTTCTATCAAATCACCATCTGTACGTCAAAAAAACATGCATGTTGTTACAGGGAAACCAGTTGGTTCTGGAGGACTTGAAGGTAGGGATAGAGCAACAGGATTTGGTGTAGTGACCAATATAAAAAAGTGGGCTGAGAAGACAGGGAACAAACTCAAAGGAATGACCTTTATCGTTCAAGGTTTCGGAAATGTTGGCTATTGGGCATCTCACTTTTTAATTCAAGAGGGTGCTGTTTTAATCGCGGCTCAAGACGCTAGTGGGTCTATCGTGTCAGAACAAGGGATTGATCCAGAATTATTATTAAAACACGCAACTACGAATGGGGGAAATATTGCAGGTTATCCTTTAGCAAATGTACTCAATTCTACTAGTTTTTTCTCGTTGGATTGCGATATCATAATTCCTGCAGCCCTAGGAAACCAGATAACTCCAGATAACTGTTACGATATTAAAGCAAAACTAATTGCAGAAGGTGCAAACGGACCCACAAATGTAGATGCAGAAAAAGTATTACTGGAAAAAGGAGTTCAAATTATCCCAGATATTTTATGCAATTCTGGAGGAGTAATAGGAAGTTATTATGAGTGGCTGCAAAATAAGAGAAGCGAAAACTGGAAAATGGTTGATGTTCTAGATATGATTGCTGACAAATTAGACATCGCATTTGACCGAATGATAGAAAAATCTGAATTGTACGATGTTAGTTGGAGAGTAGGCGCCTATGCTGTGGCATTAACAAGACTTGAACAAACTTATAAAGAGAGAGGGGTTTTTCCATAAATATGAAAAAAATAGGCTTATTAAAGGAAAATAATAACCGCTCTATTGTAGCCTTGTCACCAATGAATATTAAAAAGTTGGTGACAAGCTATATTGTTCTTGTAGAAAAAAATGCAGGAATTGAAGCTGGTTTTAGCGATGAAAAATATAAACTAAACGGTGCTGAAATTGTTGAGAATAGAAGTGATTTAATTGAAAAATCCGACCTCCTAATCACTTACGCGAGTGAAATTAACTTAAACGGAACCCAAGGTGAAAAAACGATAATCGGTTGTTATCATGTTTTAGATGGAAACGACATTTATGATTTTGCAAAAAATCAAAATACGTCCTTTTTTAGTCTTGACTTGCTTCCGAGAACAACCTTGGCCCAATCCATGGACATCCTTTCCAGCCTAGCTTCTTTGTCGGGTTATCAGGCCGTGATGTCAGGACTCAATTTCACGAAGAAAATTGCCCCGATGATTTCAGGAGCCGGTGGAACTTTACAACCTGCAAAGGTTCTCGTATTAGGCGTTGGAGTGGCCGGATTACAAGCCATTGCCACAGCAAAAAGGTTGGGAGCCATCGTTTCTGCCTTCGATGTCCGAAAACAAACCAAACAAGAAGTAGAAAGCTTAGGTGCCACATTTATTGAAATTGAAGGAGCAACAGAAGATCACACTAGTGGCGGTTATGCTATAGAACAAGCTGCAGATTTTAACCTTAAGATTCAGCAAACGATCGCGAACAACTGTGCAGACATTGACCTGATCATCACCACGGCAAAAATTCCGGGTAAAAAAGCCCCTATTTTAATAACACATGAAGCCATCCGACGAATGAAAACGAATAGTGTTATTGTAGATTTGGCCTCAAGCACAGGTGGAAACATTGAACCTATTGCGCATTCCAACCCCACCATCACCATTTTACCAGAATCCGAGCTTTTTAACACTGTAGGACATTCTGCTTCGATATTATTGGGAAACAACATCACTGCATTTCTTACATATTTATCTGCACATGAAGACAACATACACAACGATGCGATACTATCTGCAGCACTCGTTTCAGAAAATGGCAACATCATAAATCAAAGATTACTTAATCAACAATAATTATGGAAAATGTATTCAGTTTATCGCCCATTGATGGATTATACACAATACTCTTGTGCGTACTAGTTGGGATAGAAGTCATAAGAAATGTACCTGCAATATTACACACTCCACTTATGTCTGGATCTAATGCTATCAGTGGAATCATCATCATCGGTGGAGTAATTCAATTACTGGAAAATGATCTTGGATTAAATTTCACGACAATCATCTCTTGCTTCGGTGTACTCATAGGAACAATCAATGTTTCAGGAGGATTCTTCGTGACACATCGCATGCTAAAAATGTTTAAATCATCTAAAAACTAATCCATGATTCTATTAGCAAACTACGGATATCTTACCGCAACAACATTGTTCGTTGTAGGAATGATTCTGATGGGAAACCCTAAAAAAGCAGCTCGTGGGAATGGGCTTTTAATTCTAGGAATGATCCTAGCTATCATTAGCACTTTTGCATTAAGCCTTTCCAATACTGGTACCATTCCATGGAATAAAATCATTCTAATTAGCAGTTTAATTCTGATCGGTACTTATCTGGGAAGAAAAATATCCTTCAGCTTTAAAATTACGCGAATGCCTGAGTTGGTTTCATTATTTAATGGATTTGGTGGTTTATGCGCAGCACTAATCAGTTTAACAGGAATAATTGCCTATCAAGGAGAGCTCAATATCTTTACAAAGGTGATTTTAATGGGAAGTTTATTCTTAGGACTTGTAACCTTCTCTGGTAGTATTATTGCCTATTATAAACTGGCTGGAAAACTTAAAAGCAAACTATCTAACAATGTCATTTTTATGTGGATTACGCTTTTCAGTTGCTTCCTAATTCTCTTTGATGGATTAATGGAAAGTAACACCTTCGACTTTACCATAAGCTTAGTTTTACTCAGTATATTCAGTTTATTACACGGTATATTCTTCGCCAATGGAGTTGGTGGTGGTGACATGCCCGTTTTGATTTCTGTGCTAAACGGATTAACAGGAGTACTTACTGCAATCTCTGGTATCTATTTTGAAAATACCATCATGGTTCTTTTAGGTGTATTTGTCGGGGCAACAGGACTCATTTTAACAATTCAAATGAGTAAAGCCATGAATAAATCAATTCGAAAAGTCTTCATAGGTGGCAACAAAATCAGCAAGTTTAAACCCACAGATTTAGAGCTTAAAATAAATGAAACTTCACCATCGAGTATTGCATCAGACTTGACCTATGCAAAAAAAGTGGCTATTGTTCCAGGATACGGACTTGCTATTGCGCAAGCGCAAAAAACCTGTCTTGAATTAAAACAATTACTCAATAAATATGACACTGATGTTAAATTCGTTATCCATCCAGTTGCAGGTAGAATGCCGGGACATATGAATGTCTTACTTGCTGAAGCCAATATTCCTTATGAGGATATTTTAGACTTAGAACAAGGAAATGAATACATCGCAGAATCTGATGTATGCTTTGTGATTGGAGCAAATGATGTGGTTAATATTTCTGCCGAAAACGAAAAGACCAGTCCAATTTATGGGATGCCCATTATTCAAACGTACAAATCAGAGAAAGTGGTTGTTATCAAACGCAGTTTGAGCAACGGTTATGCTGACATCCAAAACCCTTTATTTGGAGAAGAAAATTGTCGTATGTTTTTTATGGATGCTAAAATTGGTTTAGAACAAATTGTTGTCGATTTAAAAGAACGATAGTATGGAAAATACTAGAATTGAAATTAATGAGGAAGAACGATCGATTATTTTTGATCTTATCCTTCCCTTAAACCCGAAAAACAACGAACTTGTTGACTTATATTCAGAATTCATGTTCAAACTAAAAAATGCAAAAGTTAATTATGATCAAGTACCTGATAAGGTAATTAGTCTTGGCAAGACAATTAGTATTAAAACAAGCTTCGGGTCGAAGTCAGGAATAACCATCGTTTTACCAAAAAATACAAATGTAGATCAAAATAAATATTCCGTTTTTTCAATTTTGGGCTGTACCCTTTTCGGGCATAAAGAAGGAGATATAGTAAGGTGGAAATCACATCGTTTTATAGAAGAGATTGAAATCCTCTCTGTAAGGTAATTAGAATAAACGATAACATCAACCTGTTACATCTAAACCTAATTTTCTTTTTTCTACCTCGTAATTCTTGTATTCGCAGACATTAATTATTTCGTATCGTAATTTTCTTAATTAAAACTTAAGGAAAGTAATTTGGCTTTCTCATTGATTAAAATGACATTTACATTATGAGATTATTGATTGTAGAAGACGAAATTGGAATTGCCAACTTCCTAAAACAGGGATTGGAAGAAGAGTCTTTTACTGTTGATATTGCTCATACAGGAAACGAAGGCTTAGACCTTGCGCTTTCTGGCTCGTATGATTTAATAATTCTGGATTGGATGCTTCCAGAAAAAAGCGGTATCGAAATTTGTACCGAATTCAGAAAAGAATACAAAAGCACACCCGTTATCTTTTTAACTGCAAAAGACACCGTTAAAGAAACGGTGCACGGACTTCAGATTGGCGCTAACGATTACATTAAAAAACCTTTTCATTTTGAGGAATTATTACAACGTATTCGAGTTCAACTTCGCTCCGATTCAAGTGATAAGAATGAATTTAGTTTAGGTCCAATTGTATTAAATGTTTCTTCTCATTCAGTGCATAAAATGGGTGAAGAGATTTCATTTACTCAAAAGGAATTTGCCTTGTTGGAATTCCTACTACGTAACAAAGGAGTTGTGTGCTCACGCACGCAAATCATCGAGAACGTTTGGGATATTCATTTTGAGTACAATACAAGCGTTATTGACGTTTTTATCAATTCCATTCGAAAAAAATTAAACTTGGATGAATCTGAAAATTATATTCAAACTGTTAGAGGTGTGGGCTATATTGCGAAAGAAGTATGAATTTAAGTTTTAAAAAAAGAATCGCGACATATTTTATGTTGGCTACTGCGTTAATTATTGCGGTAGTTTTCGGAGTGGTTTATTTTATCGTACGACAAACTGTTTATCAAAATATTGATGCAGACTTATCCTTTGAAGCTCACAAACATATTTTTGAGATTAAAGTAGAAGGAAATGAAATTCGATTTTTAAATAAAGATGAATGGGAAGAAAGTGAACACAAAGAAGTTCAAGTTAATCCTGTTTTCTTGCAATTAATTGATCGGGACGGCAAAATCACGGATAAATCGCCCAACCTGAAAGAAAATCAACTACCCTTCAAGGATCAGAATAGATTTGGAGATCATTTTAATACCGCTCTAAACAGTCGTTTAATTCGACAAGTTCAAATACCGATAGAACAAAACAATGAAGTAAAAGGGTACATCGTTGCAGCAATGTCATTAGACAGTTCTTTAATGGTACTCGCCAATCTCCGTTACACACTCTTTTTATTATTTCCAATTGTACTACTCGGATTGTTTTTCATCTCTTCTTTTTTAGCAGGAAGAAGTATCATTCCTGTTGTAAACATTACTGAAACCGCAAATCGAATTACGAAAAACAACCTCAATGAGCGCATTGCATTACCAGCGCACAAAGATGAATTACATGATTTATCAAGTTCGATTAACGGGCTTTTAGATCGACTGGAAAAAGCACTCGAACGCGAAAAACAATTCACTTCCGATGCGTCACATGAATTGAGAACTCCATTATCTGTTTTACGGGGTACGCTTGAGGTTTTGATTCGAAAAGAACGATCAAAAGAAGAATACCAAGAAAAAATAAAATATGGACTGACTGAAATTGATCGAATGGCCAATATTATTGATCAACTGCTTGCCCTTGCGCGTTTCGACTCTAATCCAGAATTAAATAGACGATCAGCCATTGAATTAAATGGACTAATTAACCAAGTGATTATGCAAAGGTCACCTCAACTTCTAGAAAAAAGAATTCAATTTGATTTTGAACCAACTTCTATTGGGAATCATTGTTCTGTAAATAGTTTTCATGCCAATCTAATCCTTGACAACCTTATTGGAAATGCCATTAAATACTCGTCTCCAGATAGCATAATTAGAATACAACTGAAAGAAATCCAAAATAACATCATTTGCCAAATTCAAGATGAGGGTATAGGAATTAAAGAGGAAGATCTCAAACAGATTTTTACGCCTTTTTTTCGTTCAGATGCCTTAAATCATAAAGACATCAAAGGTGTTGGACTTGGACTTTCGATTGCTCAAAAAGCAGCGAATGCAATAAATGCTGAAATTAAATTCACAAGTCAGCTGAAAAAAGGAACCATAGTCACCGTGAAATTTAAGGAAATCTTAAGGAAGCATTAAATAGTTCCTTATCTATCTAACGTACATTTGATAAACAGTTTAATCGCGTTTCAAATGTTAGAAAAGATCATTCAATTTAGTATTCGAAATAAGCTCATTGTACTTTTACTTACTGCAGGAATTACGGGCGCAGGAATTTATTCATTAATGAACATTCCAATTGGCGCAGTTCCTGACATTACAAACAATCAAGTACAGGTAATAACAACTTCTCGAAACTTATCTACACAGGATGTAGAGAAATTCTTAACATATCCGGTCGAATTGGAAATGGCAAACCTTCCAAATGTTGCTGAAATTAGATCGATTTCAAAATTTGGATTATCTGTTGTAACAATTGTATTTGATGATGAAATTGGAACGTATTTACCTCGACAACTTATTGCAGAGAAAATAAAAAACGCAGAAGAAAAAATTCCTTCCGGATTTGGAAAACCATTCATGGGACCTATTACGACTGGACTAGGCGAAATCTATCAATATGTTTTAGAAGTTGATCCAAAATATAAAAATGAATACTCGATAACGGACTTAAGAACGATTCAAGATTGGGTGGTAAAACGACAATTGTCTGGAATTCCAGGTGTTGTTGAAGTAAATACTTGGGGCGGGTTTTTGAAACAATATGAAGTTTCGGTGAATCCAGAGATGCTCCGTTCCATGGAACTTTCACTAACTGATGTTTTTGAAGCGCTTGAACAAAACAATAGTATCGCTGGTGGAGGATATATTGAAAAAGGAAACGAGAGTTACTTTATACGTGGAGAAGGTTTAGCAACATCGATAGAGGACATCGAAAATATTGTAGTTACGACAAGAGACAATCAACCTATTTACATTAAAAACATTGCAAAAGTAGGTTTTGGTGCGGCAAATCGATTTGGAGCAATCACTGGAAATGGTGAAGGGGAAAAAGTCCTTGGACAGGTAATGATGTTGAAAGGTGCAGATTCCAAAAAGGTAATTGAATCAGTCAAGGAACGGGTTGAAACGATTTCTAAAGCGCTCCCAAAAGGTATTCGAATTAACGCTTTTTTAGAACGAAGTGAACTCATCGCTAAGACAACTTTTACGGTAACTGAAAACCTTATTCTTGGATGTCTTATTGTGATTTTCGTTGTGGTTCTTTTACTCGGCAATCTCCGTTCAGGATTGGTTGTTGCCTCTGTAATTCCATTATGCTTGTTTTTCGCTCTTACGCTTATGTATCTTTTTGGTGTTGATGCCAACTTAATGAGCTTGGGAGCAATTGATTTTGGAATTATCATTGATGGAGCCGTTATTATTGTAGAATTTATCGCGTTTAAAATCACTTCAGAAATACTGGCAATTAACGGTCTTCCTAATAGTGAGCGAAGTGCTTATATCGATAAAGTAACTTTTCTTGGAACTACCAAAATGATGCGCTCGGCGATCTTTGGTCAAATCATTATCATCATTGTTTTTATACCAATTCTTTCTTTAATTAACGTGGAAGGGAAAATGTTCCGACCGATGGCCTTGGTTTTTTGCTTCGCACTTATTGGCGCAATGATTTTATGCTTCACTTACGTTCCTGTAATGGCATCTCTTTTCTTAAAACCTACTGATCCTGAGAGAAAAAACATTTCTACACGCTTCGTGAATTTTTTAGGAAACGCATATAAACCAGTCATCAAATGGGCTTTGAATAAAAAGAAAATTGTTCTTGCAGGAGCGGGAATACTTTTAGTCTTCGTCTCGATTTTATTCGGACGTATGGGAGGAGAATTTGTACCAACCTTGGATGAAGGTGATTTAGTTATTCAACCTGTTTTAAAAACGGGAACGTCGCTATCCAAAACAGTAGAAACCACAACACTTATTGAAAAAATATTAATGACCTTCCCAGAAGTTGATCAGGTTATCACACGAATTGGGGCAGCTGAAGTACCTACCGACCCGATGTCCATGGAGGAAAGTGATGTCATTGTCAAATTAAAGCCCAAAAATGAATGGGTTACGGCAGATAACAAAGATGAACTAACCGATGCGTTTAAAGAGGCTCTCACAGATATCGCAGGAATTGATTACGAGTTTACACAACCTATCGAAATGAGATTCAACGAATTGATTACAGGAGTTCGAGCGGACTTAGCGATTAAAATTTTTGGTGAAGATTTGGATCAACTATATAAAACGGCGTTACAGATAGAATCAGCCATTCAAGACGTGGAAGGAGCATCGGATATTTCTGTTGAAAAAGTAGCTGGACTTCCTCAAATGACCGTTGAATATGATCGTAAAAAAATAGCACAATATGGCTTGAATATCTCGGACTTAAATCAACTACTCACAATGGGATTTGCTGGAGGAACTGCCGGGACAATTTTCGAAGGAGAAAAACAATTTGACTTGGTGGTTCGTTTTGATGGTGATCATAGAAAAAATCTCGCTGACTTAAAAACCACCTCTGTTCGATTGAAAGATGGAACAACGCTCCCATTTTCTGAATTTGCAGAAATTTCTTACACTAAAGGACCGGCAAAAATATCAAGAGATGATACAAAGAGAAGAATCGTAATTGGCGTAAATGTTCGAAATAGGGATTTAGAATCCGTTGTAAAAGACGTACAAAACATCATTGAATCAAAAGTAAAAATACCTACAGGTTATGTCGTGGAATATGGTGGTCAATTTGAAAATTTACGCTCAGCACGAAGCCGATTGTCAGTGGCCGTTCCAATTGCACTAGTACTCATTTTCTTTCTTCTCTATTTTGCGTTTAACTCCGTGAAAGAAGCGTTAATGATCTACAGCGCAATTCCATTGTCAGCTGTAGGTGGGGTTTTATTCTTGTACATGCGCGATTTACCCTTTAGCATTTCTGCGGGTGTTGGCTTCATTGCATTATTCGGAATTGCAGTCCTAAATGGAATTGTTCTCATTGAACAATTTAAAGAACTTAAACAAGAAGGCATGACAGACATTAACGAACGTATCATTAAGGGTACACAACTTAGACTTCGCCCTGTTCTATTAACTGCATCAGCGGCAGCTCTAGGATTTTTACCTATGGCTATATCAACCAATGCGGGTGCTGAAGTACAACGACCATTGGCAACGGTTGTTATTGGCGGATTAATCACGGCAACGATTTTGACTTTGGTTGTTCTACCTGTGCTTTATGCGATTTTCGATAAGCCGGAGAAAAAATCGGTTGACAAGTCAAACCTAAAATCAATTACAATGCTTTTTATTCTAATCGGGCTCAGCGGTTTTTCATTTGGACAAGCCAATGAAGTTTCTCTGGACGAAGCTATCAACCTTGCATTAAGTAATAACAAGCAACTAGCATCTTCCAAGAATGCTATCGAAATGAGTAAACACATTGAAGGAACAGCATTTGAAATAGACAAAACAGAAATCTACTACAATTTTGATCAGAATAATATTGCACCAAACAATATAGCACTCAATGTTGTGGGAATCGGTCAAAGTGTGCGATTTCCGAGCTTTTATATAGCCCAACACAAGGTATTAAAACAACAAACGATCTTAGCTCAGAACAAATATCTCATTGATGAACAGATCATTAAAAAAGAAGTTACAAAAGCATATTATACTGTAGCACATTGGCAAGAAGTAGTAAAAAACTATGAGGCACTGGATAGCATTTACGCTTTATTTACAAATGCCGCTCTTAAAAAATATGAATTAGGAGAATCCAATCAATTGGAGTTACTACTTGCCCAGTCTAAACAACAAGAAATCAAAGTATCATTGAATCAAAGTCGCCAGAATTGCGCAGGAGCGATGAATCAATTAAACAAATGGATTCAATCTGATACTCAATTCACCATTACTGAACATGGAGATCATCTGATTGAATTAATACCGCTTGACACAGTAGAAAATGCCTCTTTGAATTACCTGAACGAATCGCTACTTCTGACGCGTAAGGAGCTTTCTCGCAACAAACAAGAGTTACTACCAGACATTAACTTAGGCGCTTTTCAAGGAGCAAACAACGGAGCTTCTCCAAATCGCTACTATGGATTTCAAGCAGGAATTGGTATCCCTATCTTCTTTGGTGCGGACAAGGCGCGAATTCAGGCTTCCAAAACAGAGTTAACACTGAAGCAAAATGAAATTGATAATTATAAGATGCATTTGAACGCGAATTACGCCTCTTTAATCACAGAAATTGAAGGTTATAAAAGTGCTATCAAATCACATCAGGATTTCGGTCTTAAGCTATACGAAGAAACACTTGCCAACGCTTCGAAATCGTTCCATTCAGGCGAAATCGATTACTTACAATACCTGACCTTACTTGAACACGCAAACAACATTCAGATCAATTATATTCAAAACAAGTTTTTTTGTAACCTGAGTATTATTGAAGCAAATTACATTCTTAATTAATATCCATTATGAAACGATTTATTAACCTCTTCCCTATTATAGTTGCTCTGATATTTGCATCATGCGGATCTGATCAATCTGTTATAAATGAATCTTCAGAAGTTTCAAATGAAACAGAAAAAATGGTAGTGACACAAGCTCAATTCGAATTGAGTAATATGATAATAGGATCTTTTTCGAACGAATCATTTAAAAAGGTTATCAAGACAAATGGATCACTCGCTGTTCCTCCGGAGAATAAAGCAACAATAAGTGCCTATTTTGGCGGATATGTAAAAGACATCTCACTGCTTCAAGGACAGCAAATTAAGAAGGGACAAACATTATTCACACTTGAAAACCCAGAATACATACAAGTGCAACAAGATTTCTTAGAATCTAAAAGCCAATTAGCTTATTTAAAATCTGATTATGAACGTCAGAAAGAACTATCTGCGGATAATGTAAGTTCGAAAAAGGTCTTTTTGAAAGCCGAATCGGACTACAAAGTAACGCAAGCTCGATACGAATCATTAAAGAAAAAACTTCAATTAATGAACATCGATCCAAGCGCAATAACAGCATCTAACCTTAGAACTACCATTTCAGTTAAAGCTCCAATTTCAGGTTATGTAACCTCCGTTTTGGCAACAAAAGGATTGTATTTAAATCCATCTGATATTGCTCTTACAATCATGAACACGGAGCACCTTCATATAGAATTGAACATTTTTGAACAGGACCTATCCACAATTAAAATCGGACAAGAGGTTAGCTTTAAAATGATGAACAACCCAACTCAATATAACGCAAAAGTATATTTAATCAATAAGGCTATTGACCCTGAAAAACGAACAATAAAAGTACATTGTCATTTAATCGATGAAAAAGAATCCGAACGTTTCACTCCTGGAATGTATGTTGAAGCGGAAATATTCACTTCTATCGCTTCTACGGCAGCATTACCTGTGGACGCCGTTGTTTCAGTGGAGGATAAAACCTATTTATTGGAATTAGTCGAAAAAAGCGATACACAATATTCATTCATTAGAAAAGAAGTGGAAATTGGACAATCTAATGAGCAATTCGTGGAAATTTTAAATGCAGGCACTTTCAATCCAGAAACAAAAATCCTCACAAAAGGAGCGTTTAATTTAATCCAAGAATAAAATCGTCTACTAAACTGGCCTTTTAAGAATCATTTATCTTCCTATTTGTAATGACTTTCTTTAAAATCTTCCATTGTTTTGAAGTATTGAAGGGGGACATCAAGAGAATTATTTACATCTATTGAAAAACAAAGAATATCACCTCGTAATACCCTAACAGTCAACTCACAAAAATCATCTGTTATAATTCCGTTAATTTAACATTTAAGTTCCCTTAATGTTCTTGGTGAACAAAAAAAAAGCACTACTTTTGCGGCTTTAAATGAACAAAAAACCACTAAAAAAATGAAGAAATTAATCTTACTTTTCTTTGTATTTATCTCTGTAACAGGACTTTCACAGAAGAAATATACAATCAAAGTAAACACATCAAAAAGTATTAAAGAAGTCCTGACAGACCTTAGTGAAGACTTAGATCCGTATAATAGATTTATACTCGATTCTGAGACTTTCACTTTTAGTTCAAATCAAAACCTTTCCGAAGAGTTTTTCTTCAATCAATCCAATGATGAAACTACGATTGTTTCAGTAATTATGGAATCTGCAAAAATGGTCTACCAAGAAAAAGGCGGTGGAACTGATTGTGAAACAGCACAACTTTTGTGTGACAACCAATCATTTTCAGCGAACAGTAATGGATACGGTACCCAAGAATTGTACGGAGGAAATAATGGTGGAGGAAATAGAGGTTGCTTAAAAGGGAACGAAAGACAATCATCTTGGTACTATGTACACATTGAATCAGGAGGAAATCTGGAAATGACAATTGACCCTAATGTGAACAGTGACGATTATGATTTCGCTATTTGGGGACCATTTACGGATGTTACTGCCAATGATAACTGTTCTCCTGTAACAAACCCTATTAGATGCAGTTGGTCGTTATACAGCGGAAATACTGGTATGTCTTCATCATCCACTGACAATTCTGAAAATCAATATGGCGACAAATGGGTTAATGATTTAAACACTTCAGCAGGTGATGTTTATATCTTATTGATTGACAATTATTCAATTTCAAACTATGGGTATGAATTATCTTGGGGAGGAACAGCTATTTTAGGTTGTACACCAGTTGTACTTCCAGTCGAATTAACTTCATTTGAAGGTTATAATAACGGACCTAATGTTCTTACATGGGAAACCGCAAGTGAAAGGGATAATGATTTTTTCACGATTGAGCAATCAATAGATGGAAAAGACTGGAAAAACATTGCGAAGGTAAATGGAGCAGGAACGACATCTGAAGTTACCAACTACACACACAATGTCTACAATATTGAACAGACAATCAATTACTACAGATTAAGTCAAACGGATTTCAACGGAGTTACAACGACTTATAAAACTATCTCAATTGACAACAGTTTAAGTCAAAAGGAAATCGTTAAGGTTATTAACTTATACGGACAGGAAGTAAATGCTGATTATAGCGAGTTAAGAATCGTTATTTACAGTGATGGAACAACACAAAAAATGATGGGGAAATAAACCTCAACAAATACCTTCCTTCGGGAAATAAAAAATGCCATTATAGCTAATTCTATAATGGCATTTTTTTGTGACTATAAACGATGCAATAAATCGATCAACTGAATCGCTATAACGCTGCAATTTCAAATTTCGGATACCCTTTCAAACCTGTTTCATTGTAAAAATCAATGAAATGAATTTTATAAAACAATCCTTCCGAAGTTCTTACAACATAGACCATCGATGGATCTACAAGGTATACTGAATTCGAATAATCGTACCATTTCCAAGAATACCCAATTTCATTGATCAAATTGGAAAAATTTGCTTGAATCGCATCGGCATAATTGACATCTTCAAATGTTTTTCCAACAATTAAAGTAGCCTCAGTTTGATAACGATTAAGCAAAACTCCAGACACAACATAAACTTCATCAGGATTGTAAAATAAATGCGTGTACTGTGTAAAAAGTAAATCCCATTCCTCTTTTGATGGAGCAATATCAACTACGCCATTATCAAACGAATAATAAGTAAAACTTGTTTCGGGATCTTTATTTATAACAACTTCCACTCCGGAACTATTAGATAAATCTCCTACTTGAATGACATAATTCGTTCCTGTCAAATCAGTCATTTGCATTTTTTTAAATCCCAAATGACTTCCATCACTCGAATAACCTAAATCAATAACATACAACAAGTTATCATTTTGCCAATCACCAAATGCCGTCGAATCTAAATCACCCGATTGCACATCCCAATGCCAGTCCAACCCAACATCAGTTGTCAATTGATCAAACGAAAGATTACTGCGATGTACCGCCATACCTCGAGCACTATTGAGGACAATATGCCAACCATTCACACCAGATTCAAATCCTAAATCCCATGCTGTTTTCGGATTAGACCTTACCATAGAGTTAGTACCTAAGTCATAGTAAATCTGATTATTATAATCCTCCCCCATGGCTAATTGACTCACAATTGCATTGCCAGAATCGTGTTTTTCGATTGCGATTTCATCTTTTTTACATGAAGTAAATGCAATGAATAACACAAACATTAAGCTAATGAACTTCATTTTATTTCTTTTTAATTTCAATATTGTATTTCAATGACAGAAAAGCCGTCGTTCCTTTGCCAACATTTAAACCTCCAGCACTTGTATGCGTCGATTGCACTTGACCAACGACATTCACAGTCTGAACGTTCAGCAGGTTTTTTACACCTAACGTGGCTGTGAGGTTTTTTCTTTTCAAAAACGAAGCGGTTAGACTTATGTCTAGAATACTATAGCTATCCTGGTTTCTCGTTTCCACTTCTTCCTCATTATTGATGGAATAACTGCTGAGACTCCCGTTGAATTTATAAAATACATTTACAGACAACCTTTGCTTTACAATCTGATACTCAGCATTTACCCCCAGTTCAGGTGAAAATTCATACTGATTGAGTGAAGTTGATTCGCTCAGTTGATTATATCTGCCCACATAGGCAAAATCTGCCATAATACTTATTCGTTGCATGCGATAAATCAATTTGAATTTATTTGTGAAGGAAGAATAATCCCCCACATTCACATAGGTATAATCTCCATTTTCTTTTGCAGCTAGGGTTATTAGGTTGGTAATATCATTGAAAGCACTACTTAGTTCCACTTTGACCATGCCATTTTCGCGCACTTTATTCATCCAATTTAGATTAAAAGAATAATTCCAGCTAGACTCCGGTTTCAATTCTGAATTCCCTGTGATATTATGGTTCACATCAACAAAATCCATGTATAATTCTTTTAAATCAGGAGCACGAAACCCTTTTGCAATAGCCCCTCGAAAAGAAAGCTTTTTCACTCGATACAGTACATTCAATGACGGAATTACAGGACTTTGATATTTTGTATTATACGCATATCTTAGGCCAGGTTTAACAACAAGTGAATCAGTAATTCGCCAATCCAGTGTGGCAAACCCTGCATAATCACCGATTTCTTGTTTCCCAGATAAAATACGCTTTCCCCACCCCGTGTACTGATACAGATCTAAACCAATTTGATACTCAAGCTTCTGTGAAAATGCTGCATTAAATTCAATCCGAGCCATGGCATTATCAAAACGCGAAGTGTCTTGAGCACCATCAGATTCAGACAATACCTGATTCAAGGTTGTTAAATCATTTACATACGTTGATTTAGTTCGATGATAGTAATTATAGGCCAATAAAACTTTGAGTTTAGCTGATTTAATTTGAAAATCGTTAGAGAACACAAAATCAGCGCGTTTTGTCCGATAATAATCATCAAAAGCCGACTCGTAATAAGGCGCCTTAGGAAAACCCCGGTTTAAAATTTCCTCTTGAAAATAAGTTCCTGAAATTCGTGATTGCCATTTATTATGAGCGTAGGTATAACTTGCTCCTGCCACGTATTGCTCCTTTGGCTTCCATGTTTTCACGCGATTGGTATCCGCCAATGTTTCCTTCGGTAACTCAAGAAATGGATCACTTCTAGACCATCCATCAAAATAATTTCTACCACCGTTAAAACTTAAACTACCATTTCCTTTTCGATAATTAATTGCACCTGTTAAATTATACACTCCACTCGACTCATAGTAAGGGGCAATCGAAATATTCAACCCATTTTCAACTTGTTTTTTCATAATGATATTGATTGTTCCTGCCAGCGCATTCGTACCATAATTGACAGATAGCGGCCCCTCAACAATTTCAATTCGTTCAACATTACTCAAGTTTATTTGGCTAAGGTCAATATTGCCATTTTGTCGTCCTATCACTGGCACTCCATCAATCAATATTTTAACATTTTGCCCAGAAGCACCACCAATTTCCATCGAGCTCCCCAAAATATTATCTTGATTTATCCGAATGTTCGTTTTATACACCAACACCTCAGAAAGATTAACTGCACCAGATTTTTGGATTTGATCGGAAGAAATAATTTCAATTTTTTGGACAGAACTTTCTAGGCTGGTTGCTTTAATTTGTCCCGTAACCACCATTTCTTCCAAGTTCTGTATTTTTTGAAGCGTAATGACATTCTTTGCTTTTAGCAAGACCGTATCTTGAAACGTTTCAAACCCTTGAGCATGGATTTTCAAAATAATTTTAGCATTTAAACTATAATCACAAATAGAGACACCATCCCAGTTTGAAAGAGAATGGTACACTCTTGATGAATCGCTGATAGACTGCATAAACACTTTCGCTTGTGGGACAGCATTAACATCCTCGTCCACAATAGCAATACTTACTTGAGCAAGAAACGAGTGACTACACAAAAGAGAAGTTAAGACAATAAATAATGCTCTCATATTTTCACTAAATCATTTACCTTTTTCATATACATACCCACTTCAATTAATTCTAATGCACACATCAACTCAATGTAAGTCATGCACAAGAATGCATTTTTTGAAAGCTTTATTTGCACACCAATAGTCGCATCTGGCTCTTCCTGGTTTACAAGGATATCAGCAGCCATTTTTTTTAAATTATTCTCTACTGCAACCAATTGATTCTGTCCTACAAAACTGAGTACTCCCAAAATTTTAAGGTGAAAACAATTGCAACCCTGACAAAAGCCAATTGTTCCTACTTTATTCGTGTTTAACTGTATAAACTCTTCGCACGTGTTCATTTTTTGATTTTTTAGGTTGTTTTTCAACAATTGCTGAAATGGTATCCAGAACAGAACCAGTTGGACAAAGCAGTCGGCACCAGATCAATGGATAAATCCAATTAATTAACAATGCAAATACGGCGAACCCGAAATACCAAATCGATTGGATTTCAAATCCAAAAATGTAAGGAAATGGCTCAAGATGACTTAAATTTCGGAAGCCTGCCAAAATCCCTGAAATCAGAACGATTAATACAAAAAACCGAATTCGCTTTATCCATTTATTTGAAATCGGAAATTTTCTAGTTGCTCCCTTCCATATCTTCAATTGTAAGCGTTGTACATTACCATAAGGACAGATATACTTACAATATGTATTCTTTCCCCAGATTGCGCCAAGCAATACGAACAAGGCATACAAGCCCATAAAAGAAGATAAGCTAGTTCCAATGAAGGGATGCAGAAAAGTAATGTAAGTGAAAGAATCATTCAAATAAAACCCGATGTATAGCATACAAACAATGGTTGTGAGCAAAACAAAACGTTTGCTTTTCCTCCATTTTTTCTGAAACGCATAAAGAAACAAAAACAAGATCAAGACGATTTGCGGAATCCATATCCAATTTAACTCTGCCCTCGTTTCAAAATCACTTACTCCCATACGGTCGATATAATCAGCAAGAGGCTCTGGATGAATTTTACTTACTAAATCTGATGTTATTGAAGCCATTGCCTTGGAAGAAATAGTTGCTCCAGAAATTCCATCTAATGTATGTTCCTCGGTTAGATCCAAGTTTTCATACTGGGTATAATAATGT
>JBFHHS010000026.1:0-19047 GCA_041596895.1 Crocinitomicaceae bacterium
AAGTAAATGCATAGTCCAATCTATGTTGGTGGCATTGTATTGTAAAGGTAAGTTATTATTGCAATACTGAAAAGAAATTACTTTAAGAAAACTAACGTTTAATTATTTTTCTCTTTGGCTTTTAAATTAACCATGTGCTCTACTCCTTTGATGTGAACATCTCTTTGAGGAAAAGGAATTTCTAAATTATTTTCAGCTAATTTCCTGTATACGGACTTTCTCAGGTCTGATTTTATATTTTCAATAGTAAACATTTCCTTCGACCAGAACACCATTTCAAATTTCAACGATGAATCACCAAAGTCGATGAAGCGCACAAAAGGTTTGGGTTTATTTCGAATGGATTTGTTTTCTTTCATTGCTTCTTCCAAACAAGAATAAACAACATCAACATCAGATCCATATGCAACTCCAACAAAAACACTAAATCGAATATATTCTTCATTATGCGTCCAGTTGATTACTTTTTCAGAAACAAACTTTGAATTCGGGATAATGAAAATGACATCTTCTCTTGTTAAAATTTGAGAACTCCTTAGATTAATCTCCATGACCTTCCCAATGATTCCATCTACCTCAATGATATCTCCCAATTTAATTGTTCCTTCAAACAATAAGAATAATCCTGAAATTAAATCTTTAAAAATATTTTGAAGACCAAGTCCTAAACCTACCAAAAGAGCCGTAGAACCAAAGACGAAAACGGTAATATCGACTCCAACAACTTCAAGAATAATTGCAAAACTTATGACCCAAATAAAATACTTGGAAATAAGAAAAATCGACATTCGACGCTTGCTTTCAATCTTATCAATGATAAATCGAGGTTTCATAATTGCTCTTCGCAACATCACTATCAACAACCATGTTCCGAGCAATACAAATAATCCTGCAAGCAAATTCCCCATGAGCAATTTGAACTTGCCCAATTCGAAGATTTCATAATTAAGAAAATTTTCCCACGTCATAGTACAAAGATGCCAATATTCACGCCCAATTGAAAGGAATTAAATAAATAAAATTGCTTATATTCGGCGACAACAAAATAAAGCACATGGCAAATACATCAGATATAAAAAACGGACTTTGCATTAACCATAATGGCAAATTAGTTCAAATCATCGAATTTCAACACGTAAAACCAGGAAAAGGTCCTGCGTTTGTGAGAACAAAAATGCGTCAAATTGAAACAGGAAAAGTTTTAGACTTCACATTTTCAGCAGGACATAAAATTGATATCGTTCGAATTGAAAATAGAGAGTATCAGTACTTATATCAAGAAGGTGAATCATACGTTTTTATGAACAACGAAAACTATGAGCAAGTCAACATACCATCAACAATGGTAGAGAAGCCAGAATTTCTTCAAGAAGGAATGATATGTAATATTCTTTTCCACGCTGAAGAAGAAGAGCCATTAGTACTTGAACTTCCGATGCATATCATATCTGAAATCACATATACTGAACCAGGAATTAAAGGAGATACCGCAACGAACACAATGAAGCCAGCAACAATTGCAACTGGAGCAGAAATTCGAGTTCCATTATTTATTGATACAGGTGAAGTGATAAAAATTGACACAAGAACTGGTGTTTACGTTGAACGCGTAAAAAACTAAGTTTCACACAATAAATCTAAGGGAGGCTTTGCTTCCCTTTTTTTTTGCTTTAAACTTCACATTTGTGTTGCTCCAAAATAGGATTAACATTATATTTATAATATGGCTGAAGAATTCAAAAATCCAATTGACCCAGATAAAATCACCGAAACTCCAAGTACTTTGGAATATGGTCATCATTTAGGTTCTGCTGTTGTTAAACCGGAAGACCAAGGCAAATTAAAAGGTCGTGCATTGTCTGCAATGGATCATCAAACAGACATGCAATTAGATCAAATTTATCAGCAAATGCAGCTTTTGGCGGCACAAGCGAAAAAACTAAACGATCGAAAGGGAATTTCGGAAATCATTTATATGGCTGAAATGCGATTTGAACCTATCATAAATCACATCTATCATTTATACGAAAAAGAAGATAGTAGTTTCTTATTATCGTTAATTGCACCAGATCAATGGGGTCGTTCTGAGAAGTCGTTCAATTACATTGCAACTGTACGCTTACTTGCAGATCACACGTGGGATATTTTGGAAAAAGATGAGAATTTCGAATTCGCAGTGAATAAATAAGGTAATCTTACCTAGTAAATACCCAATCATTTTCAGTAGACATATTCACATTAAATGAATAGCCGTCCGTATCGAATAATTTAATTTGTTCTGGGTCCGAAATATTGTGATCAACAATATACCTTGCCATTGATCCTCTTGCTCTTTTCGCAAACACCATAATCACTTTATAGTCGCCGTTTTTAAACTCTTTAAACGTAGGTGTAATCACTCTGCCTTTCAACGTTTTCTTATCGACCGCTTTAAAATACTCCGTAGAAGCCAGGTTTATTGTTATTCCAGATTCATTGTCCTCATTTAAAAATGCCGCAATTTTTGTCCCCCAAAATTTATAGAGATTTGACTTGGCTGGAGTAACCGCCCATTTTGTTCCCATCTCCAATCGGTATGGATAAATGATATCGAGAGGCTTCAACACCCCATAAACACCAGAAAGGATTCGGATTTTTTCTTGCGCCACTTTTAACTGCTCAGCATTCATTGATGTTGCATCCAATCCGCGATATACTTCACCATTAAATGCAGCCGATACTGGGGCATTCTGATCATTTTTCACAGAATCTGTTCTCCAATCCTGATATCTCTGGTAATTTAATTCGGCAAGTTCTTTAGAAAGATGCATCATCCCTCCTATTTTTTTGGAAGAGAATTTACTTAATTTTTTAATCAATGAACTAGCTTCATCTAAAAACACTGGAGTGGAAAATGAATCTGTATTTAGCATTTTGCTAATATCTATGGCCTTTGCTGGAGAGAGTAAAACTTTCATACTTCAAATTTAAATAAAGAATATTGAAAAAAGAACAACAATTAAAGCTCCTACAAAATTCAAGACGAATCCTGTTTTTGCCATTTGACTGATGGTCAATTCTCCTGAAGAAAATACAATAGCGTTAGGAGGCGTTCCCACAGGAAGCATAAATGCGCAGCTTGCAGCGAGCGTAATAGGCATACATAGTTGAATAATGGAGTAATCCGTATTTAATGCAAACTCAGCAACTAAAGGAACGAAAACAGAGACCAACGCCATATTAGACATAATTTCTGTACCGAAAATTGCTATGACAACTAAAACTGCAAGCAATACGATTAACGGAGCATTTGAGTAGTTCGTGAAAACCATTGTAAGTTTCTCAATTACACCATTAATTTCAAGCATTTTAGCGAGAGCCATTCCTCCACCAAACAGAATTAAAATTCCCCAAGGTAGTTTACGAGTATCCTTCCAAACCAATAACTTTTCTCCCTTCTTACTTCCAGGCAAAAAGAAGAGCAAGATTGATCCTAAAACCGCCACACCTTCATCTGTATATTTGATCCCCGTAAAACTTGTTATAGGACCTCTAAAAGCCCAGAGAATTACAATAACTGAAAACAATAAAACAACCCGTAATTGATTTTTGGTCCATTTCTTTTTTTCCGTATGCGCTTCATGTACCCTTTCCTTTCTCTCTTTACCTAGTAAAAAGTAAAAGAACACAAAAACCATGATTAAGATTATTAATGACAGAGGTAAACCAACCTTCATCCATGTCAAAAAGTCCACTGTGATTCCAAATCTATCCTCTAAAATACCTGCCATTAAAATATTTGGAGGCGACCCCACTAAGGTTGCCATTCCACCGATACTTGCACCGTAAGCCACAGATAATAAAAGGAACGTTGAAAACTTCGATTTCTTTTCATGCTCTATATTGGCTAATACTGCCATGGCCATTGGCAACATCATTAAAGCGGTTGCGGTGTTAGAAATCCACATACTCAACAATCCAGTACTAAGTAAAAAGCCCAGTAATATCCTAGCTTTAGAAGTACCAACAACACGAATAATTGCTTCAGCGATTTGTTTATGAGCGTCCCATTTTTCCAGAGCTATAGATAAAATAAATCCCCCCATAAATAAGTAGATATATTTATGACCGTATGCAGAGGTTAAATCTGTAGCATCTAAAACCCCCAAGGGGATTCCTAAAACAAAAGGGAATAACGCAGTTACATATATCGGAACAACTTCAAACAACCAGAATAAGACCATCAATCCTGCCAAAGCAATCGCATACCAGAATGTTTCTACATCTGAATTTCCTTTTGGTGTTAAGAACAAAACGGTGATAAACGAAAACAAACCTAAGAATGTAATCATTTGTTTAAAGTTCAAATTAGCCATGGTTATTAAAGTTAAGTCAAAAAAAAAGCGCCTATCAAAGATAGACGCTCTAAATTAAGATTTTTAATTAACCAAGTTTATTCATCTCAGTTACAAATCCAATTGCTTTTTCTTCTATTTCAGCGCGAACGCTTTTGAAATCCGCTTTATTCTTAGCTCCATTGATTTTTGGAATCATTGTTTCATAAAATGCAACGGCATCATCCATTAGTTTAGTTGCTTTATCAGCTCCTTTACCTCCAGAAACAACAACATAGTCACAATCATCCATGATGTCATAAACCATTTGTTTTACGTCTTTCTTGATATTCTTTTTACTTGCCATGATGTAAGTGTTTCAATTTTGGTGTAAAGGTATGAATAAAATAATAGTACTTGTCATAATGGTTTTTTGAATTTCAACAGTTCAGTCTTAATGATTTGGCAATCTGACACGTTGAATTCGATAAAAATTATTGTCAATCTCTAAATAATACAAGTAGCCATCATAAATACGATGGTTTTTAGATCCTCCTATCTCCCGCATACTTTTTAAAAAGGTCGTCTTCCCTGTTACATCATCCAAATGATACACCAAATGATTCCCATTCTTTCGTGTATACAAATACAAGTTATCATTCGATAAATCCTGCCACACTTCCTTAATATCGCTCGGAACACTGAAAGGGACTTGACTTAATTGAGTCCCGTTTTTATCAAATAGTGAAAGTGAATCAATTTCGAAATTAACGACTGCAACCTGGTTACCTATTTGAAAAGACCGAATATTGATTGGATATGTTAGGATGCTAAATAATCCAAACCGTTCCGTCCATCTCGTTGCATTCCCAGAACCATCAAGCATTGACTTTTGAATAAAATCCATATTTACATCTGGATTCTCTCCTGCATAAACCTCACGAACATACCTTCTCAAATCCAAAATATGCATTTCCATGGAATCTTCAAGAACATCTCCCCTTACCGAGAATTCAAGTTTCAATGCTTCTTCAGCGGCAACTTGGGCACTTACAACATCAATATGATAATAAAATAATCTAGGGTCTGTATGTTTGTCATAAATAGCTAAACTGTATGCTTGGTTGTTCGATGAGAGGGATTTCATCACGTATTTATCTTCCAATTTGGCAACACATGGTTCTAGAAGTAAATTAAATTGATTTTTGGAAATCTTGTCAATAATGATCAACTCTGATTTAGAAATCGCAATTTGATAAACAACTTCAGCACAAACAATATGCATATTTCCGAGGCAATCTATAAATAAGCGCTTCGGTCTATCTTCATTAAACTCATGTCTAACTCCTTCTTTTCCTAAACTATCAATCCCGATAAAGTAAGTTCCTTTATGTCGTTTTAAAGTAATAATAGATTCATTAAATGGGATAAAGTCGATGATATTTACAGCATTTATATCCAGCGCATTTTCTGGCCCCTCACTTTCGACGTTGACCATATTTAATTCTTGATAGTAGTAATCCATTACGATTACAACCTCATTATCAGAAGATTCAGTTAATTTCAACCAACGGTCAGCATACCCTTTTTTAGAAAGACCTATTGTTTCAAACTTTGACTTATCAATAATGAAAACACCACTTATATTTGATTTAGTGATTTCATTTTTGTTCTTATCTAAGACAGCAACATTTGAAATGGGACTATTCTTCACGTCAACAACAGTAACCTTAAACTCTTGAGCCATTAGCTTTAAAGAGCTCAAACAAAAAATCAAAGTGAATAATAAAAACCTCATAGTTAGATTATTAATACATAAAAAAGGGCTATCCATTGAATGAATAGCCCTTAAGGTAATTATTTTTTTTTGCTTATTCCGCTGATTTTTCAGCTTCTGGTTTCGGAAGAAGAACTTTTCTAGAAAGTTTGAACTTTTTAGACTTAGGATCTCTACCTACAACTTTAAACTTAACAATATCACCTTCTTTACACACGTCTTCCATTTTTGCAACACGTTCGTGCGAGAATTCAGAAATGTGAATTAATCCATCCGTACCAGGTAAAATCTCAACGAATACCCCGTAAGCCTGTAAAGACTTGATTTTTCCTTCGTACGTTGCACCTTCTTCAACAACTGGAGGGAATGCAATTTGTCTAATCGCTTTAACTGCATTAGCCATATCATCACCATTGTTAGACATGATTTGAACACGACCTTCACCAGACTCTAATTCTTCAATTGTAATCGTAGTGTTAGTATCCTTTTGCAATTGTTGGATGATTTTACCACCAGGTCCGATAATCGCACCAATCATATCGTTAGGAACGTTAAACGCCTCAATACGAGGAGTCTGTGGTTTGAAATCTGGATTTGGAGCTGCAATTGTTTCTATAATCTTATTTAAGATATGTAAACGTCCTTCTTTCGCTTGGTTCAATGCTTGAATCAATACTTCATAAGGAAGACCATCTACTTTGATATCCATTTGACACGCTGTAATTCCTTCAGCAGTACCAGTAATTTTGAAATCCATATCTCCCAAGTGATCTTCATCACCTAAGATGTCAGAAAGAACAGCAAACTTACCACCCTCAGCAACTAATCCCATTGCGATACCAGAAACTGGAGCTTTAATTTGAACACCACCATCCATAAGCGCCAATGTACCCGCACATACAGTTGCCATAGAAGAAGAACCATTTGATTCCAAAATCTCAGAAACTAAACGAATAGTGTATGCATTGTCCTCTGGAAGAACTGGTTTCAATGCTCTTAAAGCAAGGTTACCGTGCCCAACCTCACGACGAGAAGTACCTCTAATTGGTCTTGCCTCACCTGTAGAGAATGGAGGGAAGTTATAGTGAAGCATGAAATTAGTTGTTCCTTTAAATGTAACATCATCAATCATTTGCTCATCCATTTTACCACCTAATGTTAACGTAGTTAATGATTGAGTTTCACCTCTTGTAAATACAGATGATCCGTGCGCAGTTGGTAAGTAATCAACTTCAGCCCAGATAGGACGAATTTCATCAAACTTACGACCATCCAAACGAATGTTGTCATGCAACATAGTATCACGAACAGCTTTCTTCATCGCTGCTTTAAAATATACAGATACGTATTTTCCGAATTCTTCAGTTTCTTCTTCAGTTAAGCTTGCAGCAAACTCTTCTTTAACAGCGCCGAACAATTCAGCTCTCTTCTCTTTAGAAGCAAGACCTTGTTTCGCAACTTCTCTACACTTCTCATAACAAGCATCCATTACTCTTGCACGGAACTCGTCATTATGATCTTCGTGACAGTATTCTCTTTTTGGAGAAGAAGTTGGGATTTGAGCAGCTAAATCCAATTGGAATTGACATTGCTCTTTAATTGCTTCGTGAGCAACCTTAATGATCTCAACCATTTCATCTTCAGAAATCTCGTTCATCTCACCTTCTACCATAACAATGTTATCGATAGTTCCAGCGATCATACAGTCAATCTTAGAAACAGCCATTTGCTCAAGTGTTGGATTAATTATCCATTCACCATCAACACGACCTACTCTAACTTCTGACATTGGCCCATTAAATGGAATGTCAGATACTGCGATTGCAGTTGAAGCTGCAAAACCAACTAATGCATCAGGACTATTAACCCCGTCATAAGCAATCAATTGCATCATCACTTGCACTTCTGCATGATAATCATCTGGGAACAAAGGTCTTAATGCTCTATCTACAATACGCATCACGAGAATTTCTCTTTCCGAAGGACGAGATTCTCTTCTAAAGAAAGAACCTGGGATTCTTCCGTCAGCAGCGAATTTTTCTTTGTAATCAACTGTAAGAGGAAGGAAATCTACACCTTCTCTTGCTTCTTTGTTAGCAACTACTGTTGCTAAAATCATTGTGTCGCCCATTCGTAACACTACAGACCCGTCAGCTTGTTTCGCTAACTTTCCAGTCTCAATTGAGATTTCCTTACCTCCTGTAGTGATGGACTTTGTTATTCCTATATTCATATTTATTTATTTACATATTTAATGAGATTCTCAATGTGAATCTCTTTGCGCATTCAAAGTATACGCTACTTTATAAAAAAGAAGGGCACTCGAACTTTGTCGACTGCCCCCCCAATATTATATTTCAAAGAATTTTAACGACGTAAGCCTAATTCTTTAACGATCGCACGATATCTCTCGATATCTTTCGCTTTCAAGTAATCTAATAAACTTCTACGTTTACCAACTAATAATTGAAGCGCTCTTTGCGTTCCGTAATCTTTACGATTTTTCTTTAAGTGCTCTGTTAAATGCGAAATTCTGTATGAGAATAATGCAATTTGACCTTCAGCTGAACCAGTGTTTGCTTCTGAACCACCGTGTTTTTTGAAGATTTCTTTCTTTTCGTTTGTATCTAAATACATTCCAATATTGTTTAAATAATTATTATGTAGTCGCTTTTCGACGTTGCAAAGATAGCAATGTTATTTAATAAACAACAATTTAGTTTTTGAATAATTTCAATGACAAAGCCAATGTTTTCTTTAATTCAGTTCTTTCCACGATATAATCAAGGAAGCCATGTTCTAGTACAAATTCCGATTTTTGAAAACCATCTGGAAGATCTCTACCAATCGTTTCACGGACAACACGTGGGCCAGCAAAAGCAATTAATGCATCCGGTTCAGCAATATTCAAATCACCAAGCATAGCAAAAGAGGCCGTTACACCACCTGTCGTTGGATCAGTTAAAAATGAAATATAAGGCAATCCTGCTTCGGCCAATTGTCCTAATTTACCAGAAACTTTTGCCATTTGCATTAAAGACAAACCAGCCTCCATCATTCGAGCACCTCCCGACTTTGAAATAATCATGAAGGGACATTTCGTTTTTATAGCTTCATCAATAGCGCGAGCAATTTTCTCCCCCATAACAGATCCCATTGAACCTCCGATAAAAGCAAAATCCATGGCAGCTACAACGATGTACTCACCTTCTAACTTCCCTTTAGCCGTTCTAATTGCATCCGTAAGTCCAGACTTCTTTTGTGTTGCTTTAACACGATCGGTATACTTCTTCGTATCTTGAAACTTCAGTGGGTCACCAGATGTTAGTTTTGCATCTAACTCTTTGAATTTCCCATCATCAAACAAGATCTCAAAATATTCTGCGGACCCAATTCTTTCGTGGTGATTACAACGATCACATACATAAGCATTCTTAGCCAAATCTTCAGCTGCAAAAATTGTTTTACAGTTAGAACATTTCTGCCATAATCCTTCTGGAGTTTCTTTTTTCTCTTTTGTAGAAGTTGTAATTCCTTCTTTACTTCTTTTAAACCAACTCATGGATATTATTTTTGTAATCTAGGTAAACCTAAATTTAAAGTGTGTTTACATTATTCAAATCAGCAAATGAACGCTCCAAGCGAGCGATAAATGTCAATTCTCCTTCTCTAATCCATTTTCTTGGATCATAATATTTCTTATTTGGTAAATCCTCCCCTTCTGGATTTCCTATTTGAGTTCTTAAGTACTCCAAGTTTTTCTCTATATAATCTCTAGTACCTTCTGTAAAGGCAAATTGAAGATCAGTATCAATATTCATTTTGATAACACCGTAACCAATGGCTTCTCTTATTTCTTCTAATGAAGAACCTGACCCACCATGGAACACAAAATCAACTGGATTAGTTCCAGTACTATACTTTTCTTGAATGAAGTTTTGTGAATTCAATAAAATCTTTGGTGTTAATTGAACATTTCCTGGCTTATACACTCCGTGTACATTACCAAAAGATGCTGCGATAGTAAATCTTGGACTCACTTTCATCAATTCTTCATAAGCGTAAGCAACCTCTTCAGGCTGAGTATATAATTTAGAAGAGTCAACATCCGTATTATCCACTCCATCTTCTTCTCCACCTGTAATACCAAGTTCTATTTCAAGCGTCATACCGATTTTACTCATACGCTCCAAGTACTTTTTACATATCCCAATATTCTCTTCTATTGGCTCTTCAGACAAGTCAATCATGTGAGAACTGTATAGTGATTTGCCTGTTTCTTTATAAAACGCTTCCGAAGCATCCAGCAAACCGTCAATCCATGGCAATAATTTCATAGCAGCATGATCAGTATGTAAAATGACTGTTGCTCCATAAAGTTCTGCCATAGCATGAACATGCTTTGCTCCAGATACCGCGCCAGCTATACCTGCTTTATGATTTTCATTCGAAAGGCCTTTACCAGCGTAAAACTGCGCCCCGCCATTGGAAAACTGAATAATCACCGGAGAATTCAACTTTGCAGCTGTTTCCATTACTGCATTCACAGTACTTGTATTGGTAACATTTACTGCAGGTAATGCAAATCCTTTCTCTTTTGCATAAGCAAAAATCTTTTGAACATCATCTCCTGTTGCTACTCCTGGCTTAATTCCGTGACTCATTATTCTATAATTATAAAATTCAGTCAGCGAAGTTAAGTAAATCTATCCTAAATATGTCATTCCATAAACAAAGAATTAAACAAGCTTTTGGTGAAACATGTTAATAATTTAATGTAGTTCAAGGCGAGTTTATATCAATCTGTAGCTTAATTTTCTAAATTTGTGTATCGTATAATTAAGGAACTTTTTTCTACGCTCACAATACAATTTATATGGGATATATAGACGAATTAAATGAAAGTCAAGCGGTTGCTGTAAAGAATATTTATGGTCCAACGATGGTTATTGCCGGAGCTGGGTCAGGAAAAACGCGTGTCCTCACATTTCGTATCGCCCATATGATAGAGCAAGGAATAGATCCATTTAATATAATGGCATTAACATTTACGAATAAAGCTGCTCGAGAAATGACTGAGCGTATCGGTGAAATTGTAGGAAATGGAGAAGCTAGAAACATCACTATGGGTACCTTCCACTCTGTTTTCTCACGAATTTTACGAGTTAATGCTGACCGTTTGGGTTACCCTAGTAATTTTACCATCTACGACACGCAAGATTCAAAAAGCTTATTGAAAGACATCATTAAAGGTTTTAAACTTGACGACAAGGCATATAAAGCCAATAATGTCCTAGGGCGTATTTCTTCTGCCAAGAATAATTTAATTTCTCCAGATGCATACGAACAAAATGCAGAGATTCAAGCTGAAGACAAAATGGCAAAACGCCCAGAAATGGCGCGTATCTATAAGGCTTATGCAAACCGTTGCTTCAATGCTGGAGCCATGGATTTTGATGATTTATTGTACAAGACAAATGTTTTACTTCGTGACTTCCCTGACGTTCTGAATTACTATCAGCAAAAATTCAAGTACATATTAGTAGACGAGTATCAAGATACGAACTATGCGCAGTATTTGATCGTTAAAAAATTGGCTGCTGTTTATGAGAACATTTGTGTGGTTGGTGATGATGCCCAAAGTATCTACTCATTTCGAGGAGCAAACATTCAAAACATCCTAAACTTTAAAAAAGATTACCCCGACTTCAAACTCTTCAAACTAGAGCAAAACTACCGAAGTACAAAGAACATTGTTGAAGCTGCAAACGGTGTCATTGCACGAAACAAAGATCAAATTAAGAAAACCGTATGGACGGACAATTCAGAAGGAAGTAAAATAAGTGTCGTTCGTACATTAACAGACAACGAAGAAGGAAAAGTTATTACAAATAAGATTTATGACAAGGTAAAGGCCGAAGGACTATCATTCAATGATTTCGCCATCCTTTATCGAACAAACAAACAATCGCGTTCCTTTGAGGAATCATTGCGAAAATTAAATATTCCTTACAAGATTTACGGTGGACTTTCTTTCTATCAGCGTAAAGAAATCAAAGATCTCTTGGCATACTTTAGATTGACTGCCAATCAGAACGATGAAGAAGCATTTAAACGTGTTATTAATTACCCGAAAAGAGGGATCGGTAAAACTTCTCTCGAAAACGTCGTCATTGCAGCAAATCAATACGGAGTGAGTCCATGGGATGTAATTTCAAATTTTTCTCAATATCCTGTTGCAATAAATGCCGGGACTAAAAAGAAGATGGCGGATTTTGCTACAATGATTAAAAGCTTTAGCGCCCAACTTGACACCTTAGATGGTTATACACTCGCACAAGAAATTGCACGTTCCTCAGGAATTTTAAAAGAACTACATACCGACAAAGACAAAGGACCTGAGGAAGTTGAACGATATCAAAATATTGAAGAGCTACTTTCAGGGATTAAAGCTTTTGTTGAAGCACAAGGTGAAACAGAATCAAAATCATTGAGCGAATTTATGCTAGATGTTGCTTTATTAACGGATGCTGATGAAGATAAAGGCGAAGAGAAAAACCACGTCACATTAATGACAATTCACTCAAGTAAAGGATTGGAATTTCCGAATGTTTATCTTGTTGGATTAGAAGAGAACCTATTTCCATCTCAAATGTCGCTTAATTCCAGAACAGACTTAGAGGAAGAGCGGCGGTTGTTTTATGTTGCCGTAACTCGTGCAAAAACAAACTGTACTTTATCCTATGCAACATCCCGCTTTCAATGGGGCAACCTTATCACCGCAGAACCAAGTCGTTTTATTGAAGAAATTGACCCGAAATTTCTTCATCACGAAACTCCTGCACGTGGCGGAGGTAGATCGTTGTCAGCTCGGACTTCAAATTTCGAACGGCCACATCAAGGAGGATTAAATCGTTCGTTTACTTCTACATCCTTAAAACCAATCAATAAAGTAAGTCCTAAATCAAATGTTAAGGGCTCTGAGACTTTAGATTTAAAAGTTGGGTACAATGTTGAACACAATCGATTTGGGAAGGGTAAAATCACAAAACGTGAAGGAGCGGGAGCTGATCGTAAAGCAACCATTTTCTTCCCGCGGCATGGAGCTAAAACGGTTTTATTAAGGTTTGCTGACTTAAAAGTTACTGAAATATAGGTTCATCCAACTTTTCACAAGGTTTTAACGTCTTATGTCAAGAATAAAAATTGATATACCCCCTACTATGTTAAAACCATTGATTTTGTTATTTTTTATTGCATCTGCGAGTGCATGCTTTTCTCAATTATCCGAAGTTAAATTTACAGAAAAGAGCTTTGAAAATGGCATGGCTTATCCGCAATTGGTGATTTCCGACAAGGCGCTGCAGGATTCAATCAATGCTAATGTAGAAACTCAGATTTCTGACTTAAAACAAAGTGATTTTTGTATTGGTCAATATGGATATGTCCAAAAAAGAACTCACCTTCAAATTCACATCTTTTGCAATTGTATCGAATTTAGCTCGCCTCAAAACAGATACTTATTTTATAATTTAACCAATGGAAAGCACGTACCATATTCGGATATTACGGATCCATTAAAAGCAAACGAGTTAAATAGTATGATTATTACAAAATCCAATGCCTTTCTATCTAAAAAGGGAATCACCATGTCAGCTCAGATTACGCAAGAAATTGAATCGTATGGAATTGATGCATTTCAAGTTGTGATGCAACGTGGGGGGCTTGACTTATGGCTACCGAATTTAGAAGGTTGGGGCGTAGAACCTTTATCTATTTCTTGGGTTGAATTATCCCCATTTTTGAAGTATCAATTCATGTAAATTAGAATGGATACCCGATACCAAAATGGAATGTTGGAATAAAAGGAAGAGGCAAATATTCTTCATAATCATCTATTCCGAATGAATCAATTCCTTCTTGGTAGTATTTATCTCTCGATTGAAAAATCCATTTCGCACCCTCTGGTAACGCTGGGTTCATCAGAGGAAAACCAAGATCTACACGCACAATAAAATATTCTAAATCCATTCGCAATCCAAAACCACCGGCAATGGCAATTTCTTTATACCAATTGGAAGATATCTGTCCCCCTATTCTATTTGCATCCTCTTCAATTGTCCAAACATTACCCGCATCTACAAATAAGGCACCTTTAAACAGCGAGTTAAAAGCAAAACGAAACTCCGCAGAAGCTCCAAGTCGAATGTCACCAATTTGAGTTGCAGTACGATTCGTATCTAAATAGTATTTATACGAGCCAGGCCCTAATGCTCTTGCTCTCCATCCACGATTATCATTTGCTCCACCAGCGAAAAAACTATAATCATACGGTAACGATGTTTTCGAATTTCCATACGGAAGTCCACCTCCCGCAGTTAATCTAAAATTTAAGCTTCGATCTTTACCAATTGGCTTCGAATAGACAAAGTTGTTGTCCAATCGCGCAAACTGAGCATAACCAATCCCAAATATGGCGTGCTGACCATCTATTGTATCCTGATATTTTTGAAACAAGGAAAGTAAATTCCCAGCAGGATCAAAGGAAGATGTAAAGTTCAATTGCGAGTTTCCTTTTTTGTTTTCCTTTTCGCTAATGTTATATTCGAAGGTAAACTTCCAATCTTGCCAAACAAATTGATCGCTATATGCATTAAGCAAGAACAAATCATTTAATTCGATCAGTTTAGAACTGAAATCATCACTTTTTTCAATATTGACATACTTCACAACAGAAAGTAATGGGAAACCACTTTGGAAAATCATGGTCTTATTTGCGAAAAACTGCCACAAATAGTTCATTTGAAATGTTCCTTGATAGAAATCAGTTCTTTTTTGAAAGTTATAAGCCGTGGAAACAACCGTTTTTGGTCTTAATTTTTTAGCTTGTTTACTCACTCTAAAAGGAAATAATCCTGGAATGTCCAATTGAGCACTAGGTCCAATCTCGAAGGTATTAAAACTACGCGCAGCTGTTTGAATCTTATCCCCATCAATTGTTTTGTCGAAAATTGGCGGTTGTGACTCAAAACCTCCGGAGAGTGATACAGTTAACTTCTCAGCTCCTTTAAATAAATTTCGATTTGTATAATTGATTGTAGCAGCGACTCCCAAATACCCATTAGAATTCGTTGCCCTAGGTTCAAAACCGAAACTCTGTTTCTTTCTAGGTACCAAATAATAATGCGCATCAACACAACCAGGCCCTTCAACCTCTACTAACACAGTTTTCACAGCTTTAAACAAATCCAATTGAAGCAAACTCAAATATGTCTTTTCTAATTGCTTTTCTGAGTACATACCATCGATTTCTAAATAATTCTGAATTTCTAGAACCCGAGGTTTAATTGAAAGTGGACCATTATGCGTAAAAGTTGCAACACGTGAAATATCTATGGTATTTGTTTTACTATCAAGTACTTTAGCATAATACGTAGTATCCAAGGTTTTTAAAAACTGTCCATCATAAAGCTTTAATCCTTTGGAATTCATGTAAGCACTGAATGAACCTTCAAAATTTAAGGTATCCGCAATATGGAAAAATACTTGGTTCACGTATGTTTCCTTATGAGGAATTTGAATTAAAGAATCTTTATTGTTCGCTGCTTTGACATAACGGTCTCCGAACTTCACTCCTAATTTCACCGACATAGTGGCATTTACAGTATCTGCAACATAAGAAATATGATTTGCGCTAAATCCATAAACCCCACTATTTCGCATATACCTTGCAACTTTAGAACGATGCTCATCCAAAAGTTCACTATCAAACGGTTTATTTAGAATTCTGTGATTTTCTTTTTGCAAATACGAATTATAATGATCGATAACCAAAGGATTACTCCCAATCATATAAACACTATCAATTTTAAATTGCTCACCCGTTTTTAGATGATACGAAACAACGCATTTACCATTCTTTCGATAATCCACAAAGGCTTTCACATCACCATAATAGTATCCTTTACTTTTCAAGTATGCGTTAAACTGTTCAATGGATTTGTTGTATGGAATACTATCAAATACAACGGGGGCGTGCCCAATTTTATACTTGTACCATTCACGAAAGAATCTCCTTGGTTCAATTGTATCTTTTAGCGGAATAATTTTCTCTGTATAATGTGTCCGTCCTTTTTCAATAGCCTTATCCATACGTTTACTATTGATTTTATCTTGACGAGAAAGTCGTTTTCTATTCTTAACTAATAACTCTTGATTCTTTCTAAATCGCTTATCAGCAACTTTGGTTGAATCGACTAAATTGAAAGCCATAAGCTTCCATTTGATTCCAACACTTTTATAATTGGGTTGTTGCCGAATAATAGATGTTAAATCATCTTTATCTAACTTCCCTCCTGTTTGATAGACATCATTTTTTTTCAACAAATACTTACCTTCAGGTACATACTTAGTTTGCTTGCACCCAAAAAATAAGAGTGTCGCAATTAAAAGAATATATGTATGTTTGAGTTTCAATGTCTATTTTTGTCAAGTAGGCAAAAGTAATAAAAAGCAACGGTGGAAACTCTCTCAAAAAATAAGATTAAATGGATTCGGTCATTACGCCTTAAAAAAAATCGTGATGTTGAAAATTTATTCGTCATTGAGGGAGAAAAAATGGTGCTTGAGCTAATAGAGCAATGGCCTGATCACATTGAGTTTATTTGTGGAACGATTCCGAATTTAACGACCAATCAACCTTACTATCTAACTGACGAGAAAACGATGAAGGAAATAAGTTCATTGAAAACTCCGAACAAATTATTGGCTGTTGTTAAAAAACCACGTCCTACTTTAGAACGAAAAGAATCTTTTATTGTTGTACTAGACGACGTGCAAGACCCGGGAAACATGGGGACTATTTTGAGAACATGTGATTGGTACAATGTGGATAAAATCGTTTGTTCTAAGAATACTGTAGATATTTTTAATACAAAAGTGATTCAGTCAAGTATGGGATCATTATTTAGGATTCCAGTCGTGTATTGTGATCTAAATGAATACCTTCAGCAAAGTAAGCTTACAATTTATGGAGCATTACTTGAAGGAAAAAACATCTACCAGCAACAATTAGAACGGAACGGGATAATAGTTATGGGAAATGAGGGACAGGGAATTTCACAAGAAATTCAGAAGCATATCACAGAATCGTTACACATCCCTCGTTTTGGTGGAGCAGAATCATTGAATGTTTCTATTGCAACAGGAATCATTCTATCTGAATTTTGCCGAAATAATTAGGCTTCCAGTTCTGCCTTAATTTGATCAACGCATTTCATTCCATCAATCGCTGCAGAAATAATTCCTCCTGCGTAACCTGCTCCTTCCGCGCATGGAAAAAGTCCCATTACATCTGGATGCTGTAAAGATGCATTTCGAGGTATTTGAATCGGTGACGATGTTCTCGATTCAGGAGCGTGTAAAACGGCGTCATTCGTTAGAAAACCATTCATTTTCTTTCCAAACTCTTTAAACGCACCTTTTAAGCTTTCGCTAATTAACTTTGGCAATACTTTATTTAAGTCCGCACTTACCATTCCAGGTTGATATGAAGAATTCGGCAGATCCTTTGACAATTTACCATCTAAGAAATCCATCAGTCTTTGTGCAGGAACTTTTTGAGTTGCCCCGCCTGCTTCCCAGCATTTACGTTCAACACTTTTCTGGAAATCAAGGCAAACCATAGGATCATTTTCTTTTCCTTTAAAATCGTCAGGAGCAATTGAAACTACAATGCCCGAATTAGAATACGGGTTATTTCTTTTAGACGGCGACCAACCATTTGTTACCACCTCTTCTTGAGCAGTAGCACAAGGCGCAACAATACCACCTGGACACATACAAAATGAATACACTCCTCGCCCGTTCACTTGAGCCACCAAACTATAAGAAGCAGGCGGAATAAATTCATCATTTAAACGGCCATGATATTGAATCTTATCTATTAAATCCTGTGGATGTTCAATACGAACTCCAAGCGCGAAAGCTTTTGCTTCAAGCTTCCAGCCCTTATCATTCAAAAGAGTAAAAATATCACGTGCAGAATGACCTGTTGCTAGAATCACATGATCAAAACTAACAGTATCAACCCCATTGATTTCTAATCCAGTAACCCTTCCATTTTCGGCATGAATATCTGTTACTTTAGAGTTAAAATGAACCTCACCTCCATATTCAATGATCATTTCACGCATTGCGACAATAATCTGCGGTAATTTGTTGGTACCAATATGCGGATGTGCATCAACTAGAATATCTTCTGTTGCACCAAACTGGACAAACCATTCTAATGCACGTTGCACATCTCCCCGTTTCTTTGAGCGTGTATACAACTTTCCATCAGAATAAGTTCCTGCACCGCCTTCTCCAAAACAATAATTTGATTCAGGATTAACAACACATTCTTTATTTAAGGTAGCTAAATCTCGTCTTCTTGAACGAACATCTTTACCACGTTCGTAAATAACTGGTTTTATTCCAAGTTCTATAGCGCGTAATGCTGCAAATAAGCCAGCAGGACCTGCTCCAACAATTGCAATTGATTTTGCGTCTTTTACATTAAGAGGAACCAATAAACCAAGAGCTTCAGCAGTTTCCCCTTTCATGAAAACATTAAAACTACAATTAATTTTAATTTGCCTTTTTCGCGCATCAATCGATCTTCTTCTCCATTTAAAATCGAATGAATCTTCTTCTAAATCAAGTTCATTTTTAATTCGATTTCTCAAATAAGCATCATCTTTAGCTTGCTCTGGAGTGCATTGAAACTGTACTTGTTGCGACATTAACCTTCAAAGATTATGGAGAACCACCAAACGCGGTTATAAGTTGACTGTATAGGATTGGCGATAAATGTATTTTCAGGAACAAATGAATTCACAAAACCATGAGAATATTTAATTTCCATTCCAAATTTAAAGAAAGGTGCGAAGAACTCAACTCCCCCTCCAACTTGAC
>JBFHHS010000027.1:0-18854 GCA_041596895.1 Crocinitomicaceae bacterium
CCGATTGGATGCCCAAACAATTCTTTTCCGTTATCTTGGATATTACCTATTGAATCATCAATAACCTTATTGCTCATAATAAAATATTTTGGTGTGTGAATGTAACAAAAAAATGGCAGAAACAACTAAATTATCGACGAACTAAAGCACTATTTCGATAAAGCTTAAAACACAATGTTTAATCTAATTATTAACCATATAATATTATTCTGTGAAATTCTTTAAATCGTAATGAAACCAGTATATTTACGACTCTATCTTTAGACAACACATGAGAAATATATACCTAATGTTTTTAATATCAGCGTTTGCCGTTATTTCGTGCACGCCAATATCAAAACGTGAAGATGACAAAAACATAGTGAAATCTGAGCCTGTTTCTGACTCACATTCTTATTCAAATCACCATGAAATAAGAACAGAACATATTCATTTAGACTTAGATGTAAACTTTGACAACCACATTATTTATGGTGTTGCCCGTCATAGAATGAGTCAAAGTAACGTTACGGAGGCCATCTTTGACATGAAGGGAATTGAAATACAAAAAATAACATTAGGAAAAGAGATTGAAAAAGAAACTGAATATATCATTGGTGAATCAGACTCAATTAAGGGAGCTCCACTTACAGTAGAAATTACCCCTGGAACTGAACACATCAACATTTATTATCAAACAACAAGAGAAACAGAAGCCTTAGATTGGCTAGCACCTGAGTTAACAGCAGGAAAAAAACATCCTTATCTATACACCCAAGGTCAAGCGATCCTAACACGTTCATGGATTCCTATTCAGGATACTCCTATGAATCGTATCACATATTCTGCAGATGTTAAAGTACCAGCTGAATTGATTGCATTAATGAGTGCAAACAATCCGAAAGAGAAAAATCCAGAAGGAAGATATCATTTTGAAATGAAACAAGCCATCCCTGCTTACTTGATTGCTTTGGCTGTGGGTGACATGAAATACACTTCGTTTGGATCTACTTGTGGTGTTTATTCTGAACCAGAACTTGCGGACCAATGTAAATATGAGTTTGTTGATTTACCTAAGATGATTGAGGTTGCTGAGAATATTTATGGCGCGTATCGATGGGATCAGTACGACTTAGTTATCCTTCCATATTCATTCCCTTTTGGTGGTATGGAGAATCCCCGGTTAACTTTCGCAAATCCTACATTAATTGCGGGTGACCGCAGCTTAATTTCTGTTGTAGCTCACGAGCTTGCGCATTCATGGTCTGGTAACCTAGTTACAAATGCTACATGGAATGATTTCTGGCTAAACGAAGGGTTTACTGTGTACTTCGAAAACAGAATTATGGAAGCGATGTACGGTAAAGAGATTGCTGACATTAATGCTGTGATTGAATATCAAGACTTATTGGCATCAATTGAACAGATAGAAAAGAGCGAACACCCAGAAGACACGCAACTAAAACTACAACTTGAAGATCGAAGTCCGGATGATGGAATGACAGACATTGCCTATGTAAAAGGTGCATTTTTCTTACGAACCCTAGAAGATTTAGTTGGACGAAAAAAGTTTGATGCTTTCCTGACGAATTACTTTGACAGTCATGCATTTGAGACAATCACTACAGAATCATTTATTCAGTATTTGAATGCCGAACTTTTAATCCCTAATGACGTTACTTTCGATACAGACGAATGGATTTATCGACCTGGACTACCAAACAATTGTATTAAAATTAACTCTCAACGTTTAACTGATATGGAAGCGTGGGCAGAACAAGTTAATGCGGGAGAAGCTGTCTTTACAGGAGATTACAAAACGATAAAACGTGGGGATCGTGTAACTCAAGAATGGCAAGCTTTTGTTCGAAAATTGTCTCCAGAAATATCAAAAGACGTATTAATAGAAATTGATAATCGACTAAAACTAAGTGCAGATGCAAACCCTGCGATAAAATCAGATTGGTTCATCTTAAACGTTAAAGCTGGGAACACAACTGTGCGACCTTACATGGAGGCGTACCTAATCAAAATAGGACGTCGTTGGTACATAGAATCTATTTATCAAGCCTTAGTGGACTCTGATTTAAAGGGAGATCGTGAATTTGCGCTTGCAACTTTTGAAAAAGCTAAAGGAGGCTATCATTTCGTATCAAGAAGTACAATTGAAGAAGTATTAAAATAAGTTGTTTAAACATAAAAAAGGGCGATGAAATTCATCGCCCTTTTTTATTTCTGTATTGTTATTTCATCTTAATTCAAAGATGCTATCTTCTCTTCTAGAATTGCAATCTTACTTAAGGCATCTGCTTCCTTTTTCTTTTCAATTGCCACAACCTGTTCTGGAGCACCTGCAACGAATTTCTCATTTTGTAATTTGCGTTGTACACTGTTTAAGAATCCTTGCGTGTATTTTAACTCCTCAGCTAGTTTTGCCTTTTCTGCTTCAACATCGATTGTATCTCCAAACGGAACAAAATACTCATTGCTATTTACAATAAAGGTATTTGAATTATCCACTTTGTCTGCAGTATATTCTAATTGAGAAAGGTTACCCATTTTTGTTATAACCGAATCGAACATAGTGTCAAGCTCTCCATTCTTCTTAACGAAAAGTTCCATCTTCACTTTATTCGCAATATTATTCTTTTTACGAATGTTACGAATGTTTGTAATTACTTCTTCAGCAAGAGCAAATTGTGCCAAGCAATCCGAAGACTCGCTTGATTCATTTCCTTCTGGCCATTGAGAAATAATGATATCCTCCCCTTCTTTTCTTTCACGAATCTGGTGCCATAGTTCCTCAGCAACAAAAGGTGTAAACGGTTGTAAAAGTCTCAACAAACCTTCAAAGAAATCTTTCGTTGTCTCTAACGTTGCTTTATCAATTGGATGTTGATACCCTGGTTTGATCATTTCTAAATACCAAGAACAGAAATCATCCCATACCAACTTATACGTTGCCATTAAAGCCTCAGAAATTTTAAATTTCTCAAATAAATCATTGATGTTTATCAATTCCTGATTGAATCGAGCACCAAACCATTCAATTGCAACCTTCGACGAGTTAGGTTGTGGTAAATCTTCCTGTACAGACCAAGAACTTACCAAGCGGTAAGCATTCCAAATCTTATTTGTAAAGTTTCTACCCTGCTCGCATTGTGAACTATCAAAAGGTAAATCATTTCCGGCAGGAGAAGACAACAACATTCCAACACGAACACCATCTGCACCGTATTTATTGATTAGATCAATTGGATCCGGAGAATTACCAAGCGACTTAGACATTTTACGACCTAACTTATCCCTAACAATTCCTGTGTAATAAACATTCTTGAAAGGAATTTGTCCCCCCATGTATTCTTTACCAGCGATAATCATTCTCGCCACCCAGAAGAACATAATTTCTGGTGCAGTCACCAAATCGTTCGTTGGATAATAATATTTAATTTCTTCATTACCTGGTTGTGTCAATCCATTGAAAACAGAAACAGGCCACAGCCAACTTGAAAACCATGTATCAAGAACATCCTCGTCCTGACGAAGATCTGCTTCCGCAATTGTCTTTCCTGATTTAACCGTTGCTTTTTCGATTGCTTCTTCCAATGTTTTTGCAACTACGAAATCGTTTTCTTCCGTTCCATAATACCAAGCTGGAATACGGTGTCCCCACCATAACTGTCTTGAAATACACCAATCTTTGATGTTTTCCATCCAATGGCGATATGTATTTTTAAACTTCGCAGGATGAAAGTTAATTTCTCCATCCATTACAGCATCAAGAGCAGGTTTAGAGAATTCTTTCATATCAACAAACCATTGTAAAGACAATTTAGGTTCGATAATCGCATTTGTTCTTTCAGAGTACCCTACCTTATTGATGTGATCTTCTGTTTTAATCAAATACCCTTTTTCATGCAGTTCTTTTTCAATGGCTTTACGGACATCAAAACGATCTTGCCCTTCATAATGAAGTCCATTCGCATTTAAAGTTCCGTTATCATTTAAGATATCAATCGTTTCAAGATTATGTTTCTTTCCTAACTCGTAATCGTTTGTATCGTGTGCAGGAGTAACTTTAAGACAACCTGTCCCAAACTCCATATCTACATAATCATCAAAAATAATTGGAATTTTTCTGCCAACAATTGGAACAATCGCCTCTTTTCCTTTCAAGTTTGCGTAACGTGCATCATTTGGATTCACACATATAGCTGAATCACCTAAAATAGTCTCAGGACGTGTTGTAGCAATCGTCAACCATTGATCATCCGTTCCAGCGATTTTATATCGTAAATAAAACAACTTCGAATTTACTTCCTTGTGCAAAACTTCTTCATCAGAAAGAGCTGTTAGTGCTTCTGGATCCCAGTTCACCATCCTTACCCCTCTGTAAATCTTCCCTTTTTCGAAAAGATCCATAAACACATCAATAACAGACTCAGAATACTCTGGGTCCATAGTGAAACTTGTTCTCTCCCAATCGCATGAAGCACCTAACTTCTTCAGTTGATCTAAAATAATCCCTCCATGCTTATCTTTCCACTCAAAAGCATGCGCTAAGAATTCTTCTCTAGAAAGATCTGATTTCTTTATACCCTCTTTACGCAACTTTTGAACAACCTTTGCTTCGGTTGCAATGGAAGCATGATCCGTTCCTGGAACCCAACACGCATTTTTACCAAGCATACGGGCACGACGAACTAGTACATCTTGAATCGTATTATTCAACATGTGTCCCATATGTAAAACACCTGTAACATTTGGAGGTGGAATGACGACCGTGTACGCTTCTCTCTCATCTGGTTCCGAATGAAAATATCCTTTTTCCATCCAATGTGAATACCATTTCTCCTCTGCCTTTTGTGGCTCGTACGTTTTTGGTGTCTCCATAATTATTTATTTGGCTGTAAAATTAGCAATTCCGAGCTAAACTACGGGTTCATTTTAAAGCATTATTTTTGAAAAAAATATAAAGTCATGAAATCGTTCCATTTTTCAATTTTAATCTCAACAATTCTACTGTTTTCGTCATGTATGAAAGGAGAATCTGTTGACCTCATCATTCACAATGCAAAAATCTATACGATGGATGATGCGAACACTGTTGAAGACGCCATTGCTATTCGCGATGGTAAAATCGTAGAAGTCGGACCTGAGCGTGAAATCTTAAATCGTTATCGCGCAGATGAATTTATAGATGCTGGTTTAAAAGAAATCTATCCTGGTTTCACTGATGCTCACGGGCACATTATGTCTTATGCGCGACAAATGCTTAGTGTTGATTTAGTTGGTTCTAGGTCGTATAACGAAATGTTGGTACGTATTGAGAAGTATCAAAGTAAGCATCAGCGCGACTTTATCATCGGTCGAGGTTGGGACCAATCACGCTGGAAGAATGACGAAATGCCAACAAATGAAAAGTTAAATGAATTGTTTCCCGATATTCCAGTTTGTTTATTTCGAATAGATGGACATGCTTTACTTGCCAACGATTACCTAATCGAAAAATCAGATGTTCTTAGCAAAGTTGCCAATGATCCTGAGTTATCATCTGGAGGATACTTTATTTATGATTCACTTGAAAACTTTACTGGCGTAATGGTAGACAATGCGATGAATCCAATATTGGACATCCTACCTGACTTTCCTGAAGAAGAACTAAGCGCTGCGATTATGGACATTCAAGTCGAGCTATTTTCGTACGGAATTACTGGAGTTCATGAGGCGGGATTAAAATTTGCAGAAGTTCAATTACTCCAAAAACTTGTACAAAAAGAAGAGCTTAATCTAAACATCTATGGTATGTTACTTCCAACGGATAAAAACATCGAATTTGCACGTAAGAATGGAATATATCAAAATGAGAACCTATTAATTCGAAGCTTTAAAGTTTATGGCGATGGTGCTCTTGGCTCACGCGGAGCTTTCTTAAAAGAAGCATATGCAGACAAACACGACCATCATGGATATTTAACAACATCCTTAAATCGAATGAAAGAAATATCGGGTATATGTGAAGAGACTGGATATCAAATGAATACACATGCCATAGGTGACTCCACAAATCGATTGATGTTAGAACTCTACGAATCCATTTACAAGATAAACCCGGATCATCGATGGAGAATTGAACATGCTCAAATTGTGGATCCAGCTGATTTTGAATTATTTGCTAAAGCAGGAGTTTTTCCAAGTGTACAACCAACGCATGCCACATCGGATCAACGTTGGGCCTCTTCACGTTTAGGCGAACACCGAATGAAAGGCGCATATGCATACAACTCATTATTGAATCAATTCGGGATGCTCGCCATAGGAACCGATTTCCCAGTTGAATTGACCGATCCATTTCTTACTATTCATGCTGCAGTGAATAGAAAAAACAGCGAAAACTTCCCTGGACTTGGTTTTCAACCAGAAGAAGCGATCACTTTGAACCAATGTATTCGTGGAATGACGATTTGGGCAGCCTATGCTTCTTTCCAAGAAAATGAATTGGGAACGATTGAAGCAGGAAAAGATGCCACCATAGTGATGTTTGAATCTGCTGTAAACGCCAACGAGGTTTATAGTCCTAACTTTGCCTATATGACTTTTATAAATGGAAAAAAGGTCTACTCCGTAGAATAGACCTTTGATTAAACGTACTCCGAAGTATCAAACCAGAAAAGATTATCGGATTCCGCCCAATATTATATTCCTAGAAAGAAGGACATGAAATTGTTCTAAACGACGAAGGTTTGTCTTTACAATTCAAATTCAAACCTAACGAGATTTCATGCGACCCTCCCGAAACTCCATTATTCAATTTGGAAACAGTCACATCATAACTATATCCTATTTTAAAATTCCCTGTGTTAATCCCTATAGAGAGGATAAATGCATCTCTATTTCTATACCATGCACCTACATTAAACACACCATATTTAACATATGTACCTAAACTAAGTTCTTGAAAACCGTTCTGATACTGATATATAACGTTTGGCATAATAGAAGTTACATTATTGTATTGAGAATTCTTTCCTAACTTAATTTCTGCTCCAACGTGCCCCGTGAAACGCATCGGTAAACGAGATTCACCTTCAATCATCGATTCGTCAGGCATGTTTAAGTGATTTACAGCAACTCCAAAAAAGAAATTCTTACTATAACCAACCATTCCTGCAGAAGCATCAAAGAAGAACCTCCCGCTTTCCGGTCCTCTTGGAACATCACCTGTTTGATAAATGAAACCTCTTCTCGGATCAATCATATCTCCAAAAGTTAACTTATCCCAATCCAAATACTTATTCGTCATTGCGGCTTTTGCACCAAACATCAAAGAAAACTTACGATTTACTTTTAGGTGGTACGAATAAACCAAGCCCAATGAAGACGTATAAATTGTCCCTTGCCCTTGTTGATCATGAGTTGCAATAACCCCAATACCACTTTTAATATTTTTAAAATAATGATCGTATGATACGCTATAAGTAACATAATTCCCAGACAAGCTTGGCCATTCATTTCTATAATTGACAGCGAACCGAGGACAACCGTGCGAGCCTGCAAAAGCGGGATTCAAATAGATTGGGTTTGCGTAAAACTGCGTGAACTGCGGGTCTTGACTTTGCGCATTAAAGCTCAATATCAAAAGTGTCACTATGGCTACTATTCTAATCATAATCATCTATTAAAGATTTAATATTCGTTTTCCAAAACGGTTAGGTTTTGCGGTGAATCGTATTGAAAGCTGATGCGAGAGTGATTGACGAGACGTCATTGTACTTTTCAAGTAATCAGCATTGTATTGAATTGCAAAGCGATCGAATTTCATTCCAATTGATGCTGCTGGCTCTATGTTTGATGAAACCGCTGCTCCAATCGTAAATTTTGACAATCTGAAATTAGCTCCTAGCCAAGCTTCAGATAAACGTTCTTTATTTTGGTAAACTAAATAAGGCGAAAGGCTGACGTTTTTATTTGTCGACACCCAATCTGTCCCGATTGTACCTACAAAATGATTTGATGCTCTTCTTTTATTTTGCAAATCATTTGAATACATATTATCAGTATGCTTAAATACATTGTCTACTTGCGCACCAATGAAGAACCATTCGGTATTTATCATAACTCCAATCCCAAGATCTTTATACCATAGATCGTTACCAATAGGCGATTCTTCACCGGGATAAAAATCATTTACATTCCCCCTATCCATTTCAATGGCATCGATGGAACTCATTTTTGAACGATCAATAGATTTATTCCCCATTTTAAAGCGAAGCGCAGGTTCAACAGAGATTGTTTTTGTAACGGATATTTTAGGCGAATAAGTTATTGCAACATCAGCTATATTCATTGAACCATCTTGATACATCTGGTGATTCAACTGAACTCCAACACCACCACGCATACCATATGCATAACCATCTATTGCAATTTGATTCATCAGTTGTTGATTCTCTTCACCGAACCATTGTAATCTTGAAAATGCCTGCACACGCGTAGTTAACAACGCGCCTGTAGAACTAAAATTGACATCATTAGGTAACATTCCAGGAACGTGATAATGCGGGTCGCGATAATTTTTTAAAGCCACAGGATTATCCATCATGCGTTGAACAGCTCTTGAAATATTGTTAATTCTTCCTTTCAAGGTCAACTGATAACTACCATAATCGGCACCGTATGATTTATTCGGAGTTGCCACTTTATTATTAATCTCACCTGATTCTAAATGAGCCATGCCCTGATCTTCCTCTGTAATTGGAGAAGACTTTAATTCAAACGTTTGAATTGTATTTTCCTCAACAATGTCAATTGTATTTAAATCTATCAAGGGTAATTCAGAAAAAGTATAATCTTTCGACTGTTCATCGATGCCATTGGCTAATAAAGCTTCATTTTTCACTTTAAAATATCCTGATTCAATCAACTCCCCTTCAACTCCATCCGTTGGAAGTTGCTCTTGATTTTCAACAGATGCAATAATTGAATTTCTAGAATCCGTTACCTCGAAATTACCTACGATTGATTTATTTTCATAGATATCATCAGGGTGAACATTATTCAATTTTGACTTTAGACTTCTCAGTTCCTTATTTAAAACCAAGTTAATTTTATCCGAACGTAATTCCTCTGCTGATTTTAATTTTTGGTTTAAAGTAGGTTGATTCAACGTACTCGCTGTTATTCCAACGATACAAAACAAAACAGCAACACTAGCAAAAGAATACCAGGCAATCGGTGCTCTTCGTTTTAAGTTTTCTTTCTCTTCAAAAACGGGCGGTGAAGAATTAACCCTAGCCATTTCCCAAACATCCTTGTCCACATCAAATTCAGGATGCTGTAACAAGAAAATTTCCAATTGCTCTATTTGATTCGGTGAAAGATTACCTTCCTCCAATTCGAACAACCATAAATCTATATTTGAAAACGAGGGATTACTCATACAAGCTCTACCATTCCTTTTAACTGTTTCTTAATCTTTTTACGAGCTCTAAACAGATAAACTTTAACCTGAGAATCATTTAAATCAAGAATATCAGCGATTTCCTTGTAGGAATACCCTTCTAAATCTCTCAACAAAATAACACTCTTCTGAACAGGCGGCAAAATACTCACAGCACGTTCAACAACTTGATTCGATTCAAACTTACTTAGAACTGCTGTTCCTTTTTCAAAGTGCTTAATCTCATCGGTTAATTGGACCCTCCCTTTTTTATTCGAAAGGTTAATCATCGAATTATGAGCAGTTGTAAACATCCACGATTTCGCTTTGTCAAATTCTACCTTTTTACGATGAATCCATAGCTTTTCAAAAACATCCTGTACAATATCCCTTGCATCTTCCTTATTTCTAAGAAATTTGATAGCATAACCAAACAAATTGTCTGAGTGAATGCTTACAACGATATTATACTCTCTTCTTTTCAAAAAAATCTATTTAGATCGATACAGTTAAAACAAATAACGACCTTGTTTTGTTACACTAAGAACACACATTTAACGCCTATAATTATAGTTTGATACAGTAGTTTATCATAATAGCCCCTCTGGTTAATATTAAGCCTGTATCATCGAATATTTAACATAGTGTTTTTTATCTATTTTTTTTCCTAAATTCGTGATAACACAATTCTCCAATTATGATAGAGCCAAAAAGACTTTTCGATGTACCACATTACCAATTAAAAAAACATCCAAACGCAAATATGTTTGTGACAAAAACCGATGGTAAGTGGGTTGGTGTATCGACACAAGATTTCTTAAACACTGCCATGGAAATTTCTCGCGGTTTAATAGCCCTTGGAGTGCAGGCAGGCGATAAAATAGGACTTGTTTCAGGAACGCGTTTTGAATGGAATGTAATGGATATTGCAATCCAACAAACAGGAGCAATTGTAGTACCCTTTTACCCAAATATATCCACAGCGGATTACGAGTATATATTTAACGACTCAGGAGTAAAACTTTGCATTGTTGCAGACAATGAATTGTTTCTAAAAATCAAGTCAATTGAAGAAAAAACACCAAGTTTAAAACATCTATACACTATGGATGAAGTTACTGGTGCCGATAATTGGATGGACATTGCGAAACTAAAAGACAAAGCAAGTGAAGATGATGTAAAAGCTAGGATGGATGCTGTTAAGCGTGAAGATTTAGCAACAATCATTTATACATCCGGAACAACGGGAAAACCGAAAGGAGTTATGCTGTCGCATGGTAATATACTTTCCAATGTTGAAGGTTGTATTGAACCGATTCCTGCAGACGAGAATTCAAAAGTACTCACTTTTTTACCAGTCTGTCACATATACGAACGCATGTTACACTATCTGTACATGTACCTCGGGTGTTCGATACACTACGCGGAATCAATGGATACTATAGGTGAAAATATCAAAGAAGTAAAACCAGAAGTATTTACAGCAGTACCAAGGTTGATAGAAAAAGTATTTGACAAAATAATGGCCAAAGGAGATGAGCTCACTGGTATTAAGCGAGCATTATTCTTTTGGGCGGTGAGAGTTGCCGAAGAATACAAGGTTGTTGGTAGATCGCCAATTTACAATCTGAAATTAAAAATTGCTCGAAAACTCATTTTCTCTAAATGGCAAGAAGCTTTAGGAGGGAATGTAAAAGCTATTGCTTCAGGGAGTGCAGCACTTCAACCGAGGTTAGCACGTATATTTTTGGCAGCTGACATTCCAATTTTAGAAGGTTATGGATTGACCGAGACTTCTCCTGTAAATTCAGTGAATAGTTTCATTAAAGGTATTCGCGTTGGTACAGTAGGCGCGTTACTTGATGGTGTTGAAGTTAAAATCGAAGAGGATGGCGAGATTTTAGTAAAAGGTCCTAATGTAATGATGGGATATTACAATCTACCTGAAGCGACTGCTGAAGTGATTAAAGATGGATGGTTTCACACAGGTGATATCGGAGAATTTCAAGAAGGAAAATACCTAAAGATTACAGACCGTAAAAAAGAAATTTTCAAAACCTCTGGTGGTAAATATATCGTTCCTCAAGCAATGGAGAACAGATTTAAGGAATCACGATTTATAGAGCAAATTATCGTTATTGGTGAAGGACAAAAATTTCCTTCAGCTTTAATCGTTCCTTCGTTCGAGTTTGTGCGTGAATGGGCAAAACGTAAACATGCAGACATTGGCGATGGCTCAAATAAAGCTATTGTAAATTCTGAGGCGGTTAAAGCTCGAATTGATCGAGAAATAAATGAGATCAATGCTGAATTTGGAAGGTGGGAACAACTGAAAAAAGTACAGCTTTTAGAAAACGAAATGACAATTGAAGGCGGCGAGTTAACTCCAACACTAAAACTCAAGCGTAAGGTAATTCTAGGTATTCACGCTGATAAAGTAAAAGCTATCTTCGAATAATTCGAATGACTTATTTCTTCTGAACTGTTGTGATTTTCACCAAGGCATGGTGAAATTTAGGGTAGTACGTTCCTGGTGCAAATTTGATTTTTGTAACATAGTTACGTACTTCATATTTTGCTGGTGTACTTTTTAAGTTTGTCTCCACTAGTCGTGCACTCGTCACATTTCCATCACGATCAACAGCAAGCTCATAGGTACAATACCCGTTCAACATTCCTTCGATCACGAAAGGTGTTTTACTGGTCATTTTTCTACCTTCATCTACAATTTCCCCACTGAGAATTTGTCCAAATGAAAATGAGGAAAACAAAAGAAAGATACCGAGAACGAGTTTGGTCATAGCGATGATTTATGTGCTAATGTAATAAAAATTGTACCAAACTATAAGCTTACTACCTCATGACGTTAACAAAACCATTGTGAGTGTATTTATTATCGTTGAGAATATCCTTTGTATTAATTACCCAAGTATATACACCTACTTCTACAGGTTTACCATTAAAGGTACCATCCCATCCTACTGTAATATCATGATTTTCCCAAATCAATTGTCCCCAACGATTGTACAAGAGTAGTTCAAAGTCGTACGTATCAATCCCTTCCATATGTACAAACCACGTCTGATTAAATTCATCACCGTCTGGAGTAAAACTGTTTGGCGCATAGATTAACACCTCAGGTAACACGATCAGTTCATAATTCATTGTATCAGTACAACCTAGCTCAGATGTTGTTATTAACTGTACTTCATACGTTCCAGTAAGTCCATCTGGAAACGCAACAGTTACATCTTCCGAAATTGAATTGGAAGGATTTCCATTTTCAAAAAACCAATCATACGTACTACCATAAAACGAAGTATTTTGAAACAAAACCGTAGTATTAAACATCGTTACTGGGTTTGGCGAATGTGTGAAACTTGCCTCAGGAGCTGGTTTTACATTCAATGCATCAATAACTGTTATTGAATCCACACAACCTTCAAATGAAGTTATGATGAGTTGTAAATCATACTGTCCACTCATAAACACTTCTGTAGTAATCGTATCTTGATTCAAGTATTGATCATCTCCATTGATTAACCAATAATTATACTGACTAAAGTTTTCGTCTGTCGTGTTTACAATATCAAAAATTGCAGGTTCACACTGATCAGGATTTAAAACAGTATATGTCGGCTCAGGCAAATCAGAAACCACAATAGTGGTATTTAAAACCAAAGGAGTCGATTCACAACCATCGGAAACAGTCACTTCGTATAAAGTAGTTACAGCTGGAGAAACATTTAAGGTTTGATTAAAGGATCCATTTTGCACGTCACCAGACGACCAAACAAAACTGTAAGGCTCACCTAACCCACCAAAAACTTCAACCGTAATGTCAGAATCAAAATCAGGACAAATTGTATCATTTATCGATATAACGCCTGTTAGAGGCGGTCTAATCGTAACAGATATATCTTCAGGTAAAGATTGACAACCATTCTCATTTTCAGCAATAACCGTATAAACCGTTGGAATATTTGGCGATTCACTTTGAGCACCATTGAGATCTCCTGTATGTGACCAGATGTAATCAAAAGAAAGGCCTCCTGAACCCTCTGCTAATAAATTCGCTGTACCATTTTCACAAATTAAAGTATCATTACTTACCGTCACAGTAACAAGAGCAGGATCAGCAAGATTCACAACTTCACATATCACACAACCTAAAGTAGACCGTGAACAAACATTGTAAGGTCCGGCTGGCAGGTTCACAAAAAAGGAATCGACTTGCCATGTAAGTCCACCGTCATTACTATACTCAACTGCCAAATGATTGTCAACTTGAATTGCACCATCCGAGAAACTATTGCAACTTGGATCATCGAAGCTTACTATTTGTGCTGGAGTTTCAACCGAAACCACAATCGTATCAGAAGTTGTACAAACTGGTGAAAAGGTAATATCATCTAGTGCAAAGTCATTTCCAGACCCTGAAGTACTTTGATTTACAATACTTAAAACCGCGGTAACCGCACCACCGGAATTCCAAGAATCAGATACCTGCCCCCAATTACAAATTGCCCCAGTAGAATTAACAGGTCCAATTGGAACACCATTTATATATAATTGAAGATCTGCCTGATTTGGATCATTGCTTACACGCATTGCCCAAAAAGAAAACAAATAATCCGTGTTTATCGTTACTGGAACAGTTTGACTCCATACAACCGTATTTGCAACAGAAGCACCATTTGCCACAAACATATTCGTTGAGCCAGTTGTGTGATCGGTACACCCTGGAAAATTGTTATGGACAAGATTGGCTGCAGTTGTTATGGCCCACTCACCAGGATTAGAAAGTAACCCCCATGCACCTCCACTACCGGCAGCATAACTTGTCGTAAAGTTGTTAGAAGCCGAAGTTACACCGCCTTCAAAATCACCGTTAGCTACAAGATTTGTTATCGGGTTGCTACCAACAACACTATATGCTCCGGGTGTAGACACGTTAATTGTTTGTGTCGTTGCCCCATTAGACCATTCATAAGTCTCAAATCCAGGTCCCGCATCTAAATTCACAGCGTTTCCTGCACAGAGGGTAGTATCATTACCTAAATCAATTGTATTCATCAATGAAACATCTACTGTAGAAACAACAGGACCACAATTGGTCATTTCTGTATAAGAATATATACCAGAAACATTCACATTCGGATCAAACGTTCCTAAATCTCCATTCGATAAAACAGAAGGTCCCGACCATACTCCACCACTTGGTATTGCCGTAAAAAATGAAAAAAGGTCAAAGGGTGCTTGTGAAAAACAATCTGTATAAATTACATCTTCAGAAACCGTGTTGATACATTGAGTAAATAATAAGTCTTCAACAATGATATCAACGCCACTACCTCCCGTGGAATTACAATGAATCACAAATCGAACGCCTGGGGTAGTTGCAACAAAATTAAAAGTTATTTGTTGGTATACATTAGTAAGATTAAGCGTAGTTGTTGAGAGAACGTTATTTAGATCATCGTAAGCCGTATACGTAACATTGGTAACACCAAAAGAATGTCTAGTCCAAAAAGAGATTTCAGTATCCTCTCCGACACAAAAGCCATTGATTGTTCGGTCATATACATCGACATCGCTCAAGCCATTCACCACATTAAACCAACCATGTTGAGAACCGTTAAGAACATAGGACGCATTATTGTAGCTTCCTCCTCCATATATATTTGCAGTCACCGCCCCAGTAATTGGAGAAGGCCCTTCAAATCCTTCGTTGACAATTACCAAAGGTGCAGCACATTGAGCAAAAGCATCCCCTACAAAACATAAGAAAAAACCTATCAATAAAGTATTAAAAAATAACTTCATAATCCGTTCTAACAATTAAAATTCAATTTGAATACGGCGAAGTTAGTGATTGGTTGCCTAAATCGATTTAGGTATTATGTTAAAAGACGTGTTTTTAACTAAATAAGACCAAATTGAACAAGGATTAACAATTAAGCAATCCTCCCCCAATTTGGACGCGATTTCAGCATTTCTTGAAGTCGTGAACGAATCATCTTATTTTCTGGTTTTTCTATTGAAGGATCTTCAGTCAAAACTTCTTTTGCCACGTCCCTTGCCATTGCCACAACTTGAGCATCTTTTGAAAGGTTCGCAATTTTTAAATCGAGCAAACCACTTTGTTGCGTTCCCAATAGATCTCCAGGTCCACGTAATTGCAAATCAACTTCTGCAATTTCGAAACCATCATTTGTTCGAACCATCGTTTTCATTCGCTTCTCGCTATCTTTAGATATTTTATCTCCAGTCATCAAGATACAATACGATTTTTCAGCCCCACGTCCAACACGACCTCTCAATTGATGCAACTGAGATAACCCGAATCTTTCAGCGCTTTCAATAACCATCACAGAGGCATTGGGGACATTCACACCTACTTCAATTACGGTGGTAGCGACCATTATTTGAGTTTCACCTTTCACAAATCTGTTCATTTCAAACTCCTTGTCTTCCGGTTTCATTTGGCCATGTACAATACTCACATTATATTGAGGCATTGGAAAAGCGCGACTTATAGCTTCAAATCCATCTAACAAATTATTGAAATCTAATTTCTCCGACTCTTTAATCAAAGGATAAACAAAATACACCTGCCTACCTTTAGCGATTTCATCTCGAATCAACCCAAAGACGGGCAACCTACTTGCATCGTATTTATGCAGTGTTTTTATTGGTTTTCGGCCTGGAGGTAATTCATCAATCACCGAAACATCCAAATCACCATAAAACGTCATTGCAAGTGTTCTTGGTATTGGTGTCGCTGTCATGATTAACACATGTGGAGGTAAATCATTTTTCTTCCACATCCGTGCACGTTGTGCCACACCAAAGCGATGTTGCTCATCAATCACCACTAAGCCTAAGTTTTTAAACTTTACCGGATCTTCAAGTAATGCGTGCGTACCTATTAATATTTTAATATCTCCATTTATCAACCCTTCATGAAGTGGAATTCGATCTTTCTTTTTTACAGAACCAGTTAAGAGGCTTACATGAATCCCCATCGGTTTCAACATCTCACTAATAGATTCAAAGTGTTGGGTAGCCAGAATTTCTGTAGGCGCAATGATAGCCGCTTGATACCCATTTCCAACTGCCAGCAACATCGAAAGCAACGCAACCAATGTTTTCCCTGACCCTACATCACCTTGCAACAAGCGATTCATGTGATGTCCAGTATATAAATCTCGACGAATTTCTTTGAGAACACGTTTTTGGGCTCCTGTTAATTCGAACGGAATGTGTTTTTTATAAAATGTATTGAATTCATCTCCAACTTCTTCCATCACATACCCCTTTGACTTTTGGATAGTAATTTTTTTTCGAACAAGGAGTTCCAATTGAAGGAAAAACAATTCCTCAAACTTAAGTCTAAACCTCGCTTGCTGCGCTTCCAAATCAGACTTTGGATTGTGAATGGTTTGAATAGCTAATTCTTTTGAAATCAAACGATGTTTCTGTCTTATTTTATCTGACAAAGGTTCTTCGATCTGCCCATTCAATTGATCCAGAATTGTTTTTACCAGTTTTTCAATTCCTTTTGTATGAAGTCCTCTTACGCTTAGCTTTTCTGTACTGGAATAAACGGGTTGATAGCCAATTTCATTATTTCTGTCAATATCTGAAATTTCAGGATGGGCAATGTTCCACCTACCATTAAATTGCGTTGGCTTTCCGTAAATTTGAATTTCTTGATTTATTTTTAATGACTTTTTAACCCAGCTTGCTCCTTTGAACCAAACCAGATCAATCATTCCTGTTTGATCTTGAAACTTTGCTGTTAAGCGTTTACTTCTACCTGAGCCAGCTTCAAGAACCGCTGTAATTCTCCCTTTAATCTGAACATTCCCATTAACATCAAGTAAATCTCTAATTTGGTGGAAACTTGAACGATCAACATAACGAAAGGGATAGTACTCTAGTAAATCACCGAAAGTAAAAATGCCAATTTCCTTCTTGAGTAACTCAGCTTTTTGAGGTCCAACACCTTTCAAGTATTCGATCGGAGTTATGAGGAAATTATTCATAAAGTAAATCTAAAAAAAATCCCCCGTGTTCACGGAGGATTTTAATCAAATATTTGATTGGAAACTACTTCCCTTTAAATTCAGTCAACCCTTTATTCATCCATTCCTGGAACACTTTTGGATCAGAATGGTTTTGGAAATCAGCAGAACCATTAGATAAATCTTCTCCTTCAGGAGTTTGCATCACATAATAAGGCTGAGCAGCGATATTGTATTCCGAAATTTGTTTGATCATCCATTTATCTCCCACAGTAATCATATCTCTAGTACGATCACCAACCTTCACTCCTTTCTTTTGTTCTGACTCAGGTAACGGGGTGCGCTCATCAACATATAAAGAAACAATAACAACATCGTCTCTTAATGATTCAAAAACACCATCTTCAACCCAAACACCTTCTTCCATTTTTCGGCAATTCACACAATTCCAACCAGTAAAATCAACGAACAGCGGCTTATTGACTTCCTTGGCATATGCCAATGCTTTGTCGTAATCATGAAATACATGAAGACCTCTTGCCGTTGCAAGGTGCGTACCTTCTGGGCCGTGCTCTTCAACTGAAGAACCACCTCCACCTCCAAAACCTCTAGGAGATTCTGCATATGTGCTTGGAGGAGGGAAAGCATTAATCAATTTTAATGGTGCTCCCCATAAACCTGGAATCATGTAAATAACAAACGCTAAAACGAAAGTACCAAATAACGCCCTTCCCACGGACAATCGCTCAATTGGACTATCATGAGGCAATACCACTTTTCCAAATAGATATAATGCAAGAACAGCAAATACAGCGATCCAAATTGCTAAGAAGACTTCTCTCTCTAACATATGCGATTGCCAAGCAAGATCAGCGTTTGATAAAAATTTAAACGCAAGAGCTAACTCTAAAAATCCTAAAACCACTTTCACTGTATTCAACCATCCACCAGATTGTGGTAATGAATTCATCCAACCTGGAAACGCTGCGAATAGAGCAAAAGGCAATGCTAAGGCTAATGAGAAACCGAACATTCCTATTATTGGTGTCATACCTCCAGTTTCTGCAGCTTTAACAAGCAATGTTCCCACAATAGGACCAGTACAAGAAAATGAAACTAAAGCAAGAACTAGCGCCATGAAAAAGATTCCAACTAATCCACCTTTATCTGCCTTTGAATCCGCTTTATTCACCCATGAATTTGGCATTCTAATTTCGAATGCGCCCATAAACGAAATTGCGAAAACAACCAAAAGGCCAAAGAATACAAGATTAAACCACGGATTTGTCGACATATCATTTAATACTGAAGCTCCAAAAATTCCAGTTATAACAGTCCCTAATAGGATATAAATAGCAATGATAGAAATAGCATAAATAATTGCGTTTCGAATTCCCTTTGCTTTC
>JBFHHS010000028.1:0-18817 GCA_041596895.1 Crocinitomicaceae bacterium
AACTGCCGGTACAGTTAAAGGGGTACATCAACATGAAATTGATAAGGATATCGAAGCTCAAATAATTTTAGGGAATACGTATCATTTGTTTTTACGACCAGGACTAGATGTTCTTGAGCCTGCAGGTGGATTGCATAAATTTATGAATTGGGATAAGCCAATTTTAACAGATAGTGGAGGATACCAGGTGTACTCATTATCTGGTGCAAGGAAAATTAAGGAAGAAGGAGTTACTTTTCAGTCTCACATCGATGGGAGTTATCACTTTTTTTCTCCGGAAAGAGCTATAGATATTCAGCGTTCTATTGGTGCAGATATTATTATGGCATTTGATGAGTGTACGCCGTACCCATGCGATTATAATTATGCAAAACGATCGATGCACATGACACATCGATGGTTGAAACGTTGTTTTACACAGATGGAAAATACAGCCCCTAAATATGGACATGAACAAGCGCTGTTTCCAATTGTTCAAGGTAGTGTTTATAATGATCTTAGAACAGAGTCGGCTGAAACTATTGCCTCACATGATGCTATAGGTAATGCAATTGGTGGACTTTCGGTTGGCGAACCAGATGATGAATTGTACGCAATGACGGATTTGGTTTGTAATATTTTGCCTACAGAAAAACCGCGGTATCTAATGGGGGTAGGTACTCCAGCCAATATTTTGGAGTGTATTGCGTTAGGTGTAGATATGTTTGACTGTGTAATGCCATCAAGAAATGCGAGACATGGAATGTTGTTTACATCCGAGGGGATAATTAATATTAAAAATAAAAAATGGGAGAAAGATTTCTCTCCATTGGATCCGAATGGGACTTCTTTTGTAGATTCGACATATAGCAAGGCATATTTGAGACACCTGATGCGTTCTAAAGAGCATTTAGCAATCCAAATTGCTACAATTCACAATTTAGCATTCTATTTATGGTTAGTGAAGGAAGCACGATTGAGAATTAAAGATGGAACATTCACTACTTGGAAAAATCAAATGGTACCAAAATTGGTAAATCGCCTGTAGATGCTAAAAATAATCGATCGGTATATCATACGTAAGTTTCTTACAACCTTCTTCTTTATGTTGGGGGTGATTATGATATTGGCGACGGTTTTTGATCTTGCTGAAAAGTTGAGTGAGTTTCTTGAAAACGATGCTACTTTTTATGAGGTGGTGTTTGAGTACTACCTAAACTTCATCATGTTCTATGGGAACATGTTTTCTTCAATGATCATATTTGTTTCGGTTATTTGGTTTACAGCAAAAATGGCACAAGACACCGAAATTATTCCAATATGGAACAGTGGGAGAAAGTTTGGTCGATTTGTACGCCCATACATGATTGCAGCTACATTTTTGATGCTCATTTCATTGGTGTTTAATCACTTCGTCATTCCTAGGTCAAATAAAACAAGACTTGCATTTGAGGAGCGATTTTATCGAAATGTGATTTCGGTTCAAGATTATCATGCTGAATTTCCTGGAAATCAGGTGGTTTATTTCAAGTCGTATTCTGCCTCCAATAATTTGATCAATAATTTAGTGATTGAACAATGGAATGATGAAGGTGAACTTGTTTCCTTTATTAAGGCGGCAACAGCAGAGAATGATGCTGGTTCTGATCGTTGGGTTCTGAATAATTATTATAAACGTGACGTTGGATATCCTACCGATAAGCTAACGGAAGGTGCGGTGATGGATACTACTTTCCAGTTTGGAATCGAGGAGATGGCTACGCGTGAAAATATTGCAGAAGCAATGACTTATTTTGAATTGAAAAAGTTTATTGAACGCGAACGTTTTAAAGGTTCTGCTTTGGTTCCTATGTATGAAATTGAATTGTACCAAAGAACCTCCTATCCTTTCGCTACTTATGTATTAACTATTATTGGAATCTCGGTAGCAAGTCGTAAAAAACGAGGTGGAGTAGGGATCAATATTGCGATTGGCTTAGGAATTATTTTTATCTACATCTTTGCAATGAAAGTAACTACGGTTGCTGCGATGAATCTTGGTTTTTCTGCAGCTATATCAGTATGGATTCCAAATGTTTTATTCGGTGGTGTTGCGTATTTACTTTATCAAAAAGCCAAACGTTAATCAACAAAGGATAATTTTGATTTATCGACTTTCATACGAGCAAAACCAAAAGAAACAACGACATTTTCTCCCTTCATCTCTTCAACAGAACCTATTTGCTTTGTTGTAATTAGTTTAACTCTGGAACCAACAGCAATTTTTTCACGTTGATGATTGTCAGGGATAGGTTTCGCATTTTTCTTGCGCTTATTTTTTCCTTGTTTTGCTAGTTTTTGCTGTTTTTCGCGTTGTTTGGCACCTTCAATTTTGGACTTTTCTACGGCTAAATATTTACGCACCTCTTCCAGTAAATCATTATTGATGGCTTTTTTTCGGGTTACTGTATTGTATTTTTCGATAAAAGAAATGAGTTTCTTTCCTGCTTGAATGAAACGTTGATTGGATTCTGAATTGCTTCGGAAATTGCGAAGTTTTGCTTCATAATAGTCGCGTTTCTCTTCGTATTCATTGAGTGCGTTTTGAGCTAAGTCTTGTGCTTCAATGTGCTCTTTATTCAATTTTGATAAGTATGTTTTTTCCTTCTGAAGTTCATTCAAAAGCTTATCCATTTTAACTTTTTTATCGTCCAATTTATTCTTAGCTTCTTCGATGAGTTCGTCTGGAATCCCATTAATTTTAGCTACCTCAAAAGTAAATGAACTGCCTGGTTGTCCTGTAGAAAATGTATAGGTAGGCTCCAGAGTTTCTGTATTGAAAAGCATACTGCCATTTACAGCATTTCGCAATTGATCTGCTTTTAATTTGATGTTATTGTAGTGTGTGGTAATTACGGCAAAGCTTTTTTTGTTGTATAAAGCTTCAAAAATGACTTCTGCCAGTGCTCCACCCAAATCCGGGTCAGATCCAGTTCCGAATTCATCAAGTAGGAGTAAGGTTTGTTTATTTGCAATTTTTAAGAACTCATTCATTCTTTTCAAACGATAAGAATATGTGCTCAGTTCGTTCGTGATTGATTGATTATCGCCAATATCACTTAGGATATTTTCAAATAAACACATCTTGCTATTAGCACCAACAGAAACGAGTAGGCCTGATTGTAACATCACTTGCAATAACCCCACAGACTTAAGTGTGATACTTTTTCCACCAGCATTTGGACCTGAAATGACCAACATACGAGAGAACTTGTTCATCTTGATGTGTTGAGGCTTGGTTTTTTTCTTTTGGTCCTTATTCGTTTTCCATAAAATAGGGTGATAAGCATCAAATAACTCCATTTCTAATTCGTCCATAATAGAAGGGAGGTTGCAGTCTAATGCTAATGCTAGTTTTGTTTTGGAGTTAATAAAGTCAAATTCTGTAAGGACATTTTGATATTCTTTGATTAATTCAAGGTGATTTAATAAGTCTTTTTTTAGTACTTGTAGAATTTTGAAAATCTCCTTGCGCTCATCGTCTTGAAGTAATTCAAATTCATTGTTCAATGCAATATTTACCTGAGGTTCAATATAGGTTAAACTTCCGGTATTTGAAGAGCCAACAACGGATCCAGATATTTTTCGTTTATGATTTGAAAGAACTGTTAAAACCCTTCTGTCATTAATGAAAGTTTCTTTGGTGTCTCCCAAAATGTTGTCTTTCATTAATTTTCTTGCTTCTTTATCGAAGTTTCGATTAATTTGTTTTTTGACCGATTTTAAACTTGTACGGATCTCAAGCAGCTCTGGAGAGGCATCATCTTTCACTTTTCCATGTTTGTCAAAAACCATTTCAATGGCTTTGATAATTTCATCCGTAAAATAAGTGTGCTCTAATGTTTTTGCTAAAAGAGGATAATCTTCTTCCCGTTTATCAAAAAAATAGATCAAACGATTGACAACCTGTGATGCATAAAGTATGCGCATAAATCCTTCCAATTGAATTGCCGCATTTTTAATGGGAAGTAATTTTATTTCACTGTTAAGCTCTTCAAAATCAAGATGCGGAAAAACCTCTCCTTCCGTACGAATGTTTTTTAACTCGTTAACTTGTTTTAAGGCAATTTTAATTTTTGATTTCCCTCTAATTGGACTTAATTCTCCCAATCTTTTATGAGCGGTTGGTCCAATAGCATATGCTTGCAACCAATTACGTAAGGTTGTGAATTCTAAATCTTCTAAAGTTTGTCGATCAATTGTCATTGCCAGCAAATTTAGTCAATGGATTGAGAAAGTTTAAAGTCTTTTAAAGGAAATGATGCTTCGGATCGGATTGTGGTCCGAAATGCGACTTAATTTAGCATCAATTAGGCAAAACGGTTCTTCAATGTATGTTTTAAAAAAAGTCCCTGTACTATTTTGAGAAAGTAGAATAAAGTCAATCCATTCTGGAGTACCTTCAGCTTCAAATAAATCGTGATCATTGAAATTAGCAGTAAAGTTGTTTTTCCCTGTGATTACATCGTTTTCACAATTTAAGGTGTTGAGTATTGTTTCAAATTCATCTGACTTAACCTTGGTATTGAAGTCACCGGCATAGATAGTTGCACTTACTTTCCTTTTAGGGAATAATTTTTTCAAACGTTTGATTTGCTTTGCGCGAATTTGATTCTTTTTCGATCCTTCACCAGCTTGTAAGTGTGTGCCAATTATTTTTATTTTTCGATTAGCAAATTCGATTATAGCTGCAACACCTCCTTTCTTTGCGATTCCATCAATACCCTTTGATTTTCTAAATGAAATGTGAGCTTCATCGAGGATTTTGTATTTGGAAAAAATAATTACACCTGAAGAAATTCCAAAGAAGCTCGTAGGACCAACATGGGTATGTTCTGGGTATTTTTCAGAAAGTGTTTTAATCAATTTTTTTCTCGTTTTTCGGTGGAATACTTCTTGTAAAACAAGGATGTCTGCATTTGATTTGTTTAAGTATGCTCCAATGCTGTCAACACGTCCATTTTGATTGTCATTGAGTAGTGGTCTCAAAAAGACATTCCATGAAACAACTTCTAGTTGCTCTTTTTGGGCGTTTAAACCATAAGAACCTATAAGAAATATGAAGAATACAATGGCTTTAATCATCCTTTAGTTTCAAGTTTACCGTCGGCATGTTTGGCAAAACGGCCTAATGATCTTTCGTGAACTTGATCGTATTTTGGCCAAGGCCATCCTCCAAATTGAGTTCTATGATAATCATCAAACGCTTCTTGTATTTCTTCTCGTGAATTCATAACAAAAGGACCATGTTGAACAACGGGTTCGTTAATTGGTTTACCTTGTAATATAAGAATTTTGATTGGTTCTGTGCTGTTGTTTTTTAAAGTGAGTTCTTCAGATGGATCAACAACAACGCCGTGATATTCTGGTATGACTGTTTCGTCGATGATTAAGTTAGTTCCTTGATAGAAATACAATGTTCTATTGGATTCAAAGGATGTTTTTGGTAATGTATATGTTCCATTAGCATCAATTTGAATGTTTAAAATACCTACTTCATTTTCCGTGTCAAATGCCCATGATCCCGGAGGTGGAGTCGGAGCAGAATGACCATTAAGTGTACCTGTGATTATTTCTATTTTGGAGTAGATGCCGTTAGCGTCTTTTGTCTTAATAACAGGAATAGAGTCATTCCATAACATCTTGAAATGAGGTTCGGTCATTTTGTTTTTTCGCGGGAGGTTCAACCAAATTTGAAATAATTCTAATGGGTTTTCTTTGTCTTCATTGATAAGTGGAAACATTTCTGAATGTTGAACACCTGATCCTGCTGTCATCCATTGAACGTCGCCATTTCCATATCTTCCTGAAGCGCCCAACGAGTCCGCATGATCTACAATACCTTCTCGAACTACAGTTATTGTTTCAAAACCTCTGTGCGGATGACCTGGGAATCCAGGAACGCGTTCTCCATGATACATTCTCCAACCGTCTTTTATTATAAAGTCCTGACCGATATGACGACCCTCAAGCGAGGAAACCGGTCCCATTTCGTGGTTGCCAGCAGGATACTTGTCTTCATGATGTACACAGAATAAAAAAGGGTCCGCTGTTTCCCATTGAAAACCTAAGGGTTTAATCGAATGTATTTTGTTTTTTGAAGACATGTTTTTATTTGGTTTAATTTTATTTTTTGAGTTTCCTATGAATGGAGTTACAACCAATGCCCCTAATCCAAATCCTAATTTCCTTAGAAATACGCGACGTTGATTTTTTGTTTTCGTATTCATACTACCAATTTAATTACCTAGGTAAATATAAGTATATTTTTTGAATTCGGAATAAGATGACGAATAATAACGACTTTAACGGGATATGATGAATAACCTTTTTATTTTTGAAAAAAAACAATTCTATCAAATGGATATATTATCATTTAATGTGAATGGCATAAGAGCTATTTCGAAAAAAAACTTTTTTGAGGACATGCAAAAACTTAATCCGGATGTGATTTGTTTGCAAGAAACAAAAGCAACCGTGGATCAAGTTAAAGAAACTGTTTCAGCTGAATTTGGTGATTATGAGGTTTATGCGAATGAAGCTGATCGCAAGGGGTATTCAGGAACTGCAATCATGACTAAAATTAAGCCGATTTCTGTTCAATATGACATGGGCATAGAAGAGCATGATAAAGAAGGAAGGGTAATTTGCGCGGAATTCAATGATTATTATTTGATTACTGTTTACACTCCAAATTCTGGAAGTGATTTAAAGAGGTTAGATTATCGTCAAAAGTGGGATAGCGACTTTTTGAATTATATCAAAGGTCTTGAAGAGTTTAAACCCGTTGTTGTTTGTGGAGACTTGAACGTTGCGCACAAGGACATTGATTTAGCACGACCTAAACCAAATTATAATAAGTCTGCCGGTTATATGCAAGAAGAAATTGATGGAATCGATGCGTATACTAATAATGGATTAGTCGATACTTTTCGCTTTAAGAATCAAGATGAAGTAAAATATTCTTGGTGGAGTTATAGAGGAGGAGCGAGAGAGCGAAACGTTGGCTGGAGGATAGATTATTTCCTTGTGTCAGAATCATTGACTCCGAAGGTTACTCATGCAGAGATTTTAAATGAAATAATGGGGTCTGATCATTGTCCGACCAGGATAAAATTAGCTAAATAAAAAAAAAGCCGAAAACACTGTTTTCGGCTTTTTTTATTCATCAAAGAATACTATTTCTTTTTTGAGCAACAAGACTTCTCAGTAGAAGATGTTGACTTTGTAGAAGAACAAGATGATTTTGTTTCAGATTTAGTATCTGTACAACAAGCAGCTTTTTGTGATTTCTTCTTTTTCTTTTTCTTTTTGTCGTCGTCTTTTTTAATCTCTGTTTGAGTTTCAGAAGTTGCAGCATAAGCTGTAGAACCTACTGTACCTACAAATAAAACTAAAGAAAGCGCTAAAAATACCTTTTTCATAATTTGATTTTGTTTGTCCTAAAATACAACAATTGAGCTAAGTGCACTAATTATTTATGCAAAATAAGTATAAATAAATGCCCACATTAAGAAAAATGGGACAACAAAAAATGTTGCATCAAATCGATCTAAGATACCTCCATGTCCTGGCATGATGTTTCCTGTGTCTTTAACGTTTACATTTCTTTTGAATAATGACTCTACTAAATCACCAAGGATTGCGCAAGGAGCAATCAGTAATGCAGCAATAATCCAAAAGAAAATGTGTTCTGCGTCAAATAAGTAACCGACAGCTATTCCTGCTAGTATTGTAAATATTGCTCCGCCAATAGTTCCTTCCCAAGTTTTGTTTGGTGAGATGCGTTCGAATAATTTTGTTTTACCAGCGAACCTGCCTGACAAATAAGCGAATGTATCATTCATCCACGTAAGAATAAACATACCTGCCAAAAGAGGGAAAACATTATTATCCATTGTTGTGATAAATACCATTAGAATAAATGGAATGGCAACATAGATGATTCCGAAAACTAAAACGGCAGCATTGATAATGGGATTTTCTTTTTTTCTCCATAATTCGATTAGAATCAATGAGAAAAGCAAGGGGATTAAAATTACTAAGACCGCAACGGGAAGTAGGTTGAAAAATATTAGTGATGTTATTCCAAAAAGAAGTAGTCCATAAAATAATCCAGTTTCCCATCGGACATCTACGGAATCAACATTTTTAAACAGCTGATAAAACTCAATTAGACCAATTGCCATAAAAAAACCAAAAACAGCAGTTGTGATTACATCCGAAAAGAAGAGTGGGATAAGTATGATTGAAATAAATACCGCACCTGTTAATGATCTAAGTAATATGTTATTCATCTGATTCTTCTATTAATTCTAAAGCAATCTTTTCGTCTTGCGGTCGAACGTTTAAGTATAAATAACCAAAAGCGTTGTATGAAGAGTCACGTTGGTCAAAAATAGAAACTGGAATCTCGTGAGCTTCCAGTTTCATTTTATAAATACGTACAATATATTCGTCGGTTGATTGATAAATAGTAACCCAATTAGGCTCCTTCACCAGTTTCGTCCGAAGGTTGTTCCATTTCTGAAGAAGACTCTGTACTAGTCCCATTATCGATTATATCATTATTTGTCGTTTCTGCCTTTGTTGGAGTTTCCTCAACAATTTTAGCATCCTCTATAATTGCTTTTTCCGCTGCAACAGGTGTATCCCACTGACGCTCTCCAAATATAGCAACTAAATCTTCTTTGAAGATAACTTCTTTTTCAAGCAGTTTCTCAGCAAGTTGAATTAGTTGAGGTTCATTGTCCTTTAAAATTTGGATTGCTCTTTGGTATTGAGATTCAATTAATTTACTAACCTCCTCATCAATAATACGTGCTGTATCATCAGAATATGGTTTTGTAAACTGATTCCCGTTAGGGTCGTAATATGAAATGTTCCCTACTTTTTCGTTAAGACCATAAATAGAAACCATGGCATACGCTTGCTTTGTAACTTTTTCAAGATCACTTAAAGCACCAGTACTAATTTTACCAAAAGTAATATGTTCAGCAGCACGTCCACCCAACGCAGAGCACATGTCGTCTAGAATTTGCTCTGTAGTTGTAATACTTCTTTCTTCTGGAAGATACCAAGCCGCTCCTAAAGAACGTCCGCGTGGCACAATAGTCACTTTAACCAATGGGTTAGCGTATTGAAGCATCCAAGATATCGTTGCGTGTCCAGCTTCATGGAATGCAATTGATCTTTTTTCTTCCGGAGTAATGATTTTATTCTTCTTTTCTAATCCTCCTACAATACGATCAACTGCATCTAGGAAGTCTTGTTTTTCAACGTACTTCTTATCATGTCTTGCCGCAATTAATGCCGCTTCATTACATAAGTTTGCAATATCAGCACCAGAGAATCCAGGTGTTTGTCTTGCTAGGAAGTCAACATCCATCTCTTTAGCTAACTTCAATGGTTTCAAGTGAACTGCAAAAATTTCTTTACGCTCATTGATATCAGGCATGTCAACAAAAATTTGACGGTCAAAACGACCGGCACGTGTTAACGCATTATCTAAAACGTCAGCTCTATTTGTTGCAGCAAGGATAATAACACCTGAATTTGTACCGAAACCATCCATTTCAGTCAACAATTGATTTAGTGTGTTTTCACGTTCATCATTAGATCCAAAACCATTGTTTTTACCACGAGCACGGCCGATAGCATCAATCTCATCAATAAAAATAATAGACGGTGCTTTTTCTTTTGCTTGTTTAAATAAGTCACGCACTCTTGATGCACCCACTCCCACAAACATCTCAACAAAATCAGATCCTGATAAAGAGAAGAAAGGCACTTTTGCTTCACCTGCTACCGCTTTTGCTAGTAAGGTTTTTCCTGTTCCTGGAGGTCCTACAAGTAATGCTCCTTTAGGGATTTTAGCTCCTAATTCAGTGTATTTTTTAGAGTTTTTCAAAAACTCAACGATTTCTTCAATTTCTTCTTTGGCCCCCTCTAATCCAGCAACATCATTGAATGTGACGTTAGTTGATTTACCATTTTCGTATACTTTCGCTTTAGATTTTCCAATGTTGAAAATTTGTCCTCCAGCACCGCCTCCAGCACCACCAGACATTCTACGCATAACGAAAAGCCAAATGACAATAAGAATCACGATTGGTAATAAGAAACCTAAGATATTACTGATGTAATTAATTTCTTCTTTAGGTAGTACTTGCACCGTGTCTTTACCTGCGGCTTCAAGTTCTTTATTCATTTCTTTCACCTCCGTTGTGAAGGCTCCTGCATCTAAAATTTTAACCGAAAATTCTTGCTTCCCTCCAAATTGATTTCCTCTGTTGAGCGCGTCTTTCATCAATTTGAATTTAGCTTCTTCAGAGCTACGGATAAAGTCCTTTCCTTCAGAAGTTAATGTAAAATCAACACGAACGCGATTTACCAATGAAACCTCGGCTATGTAGCCTTCTTTCGCCAATTCAATAAATGTATCTTCAGATTTAACAGTTGCATTCGCCCCTGTAGACATGAATAATTGGAACCCAATAATCGCAACCGCAATTACCGCATAAATCCAATAGATTGAAAAAGGACTTTTCTTTTTATTTTTATTATTTGCCATTATAATTTTATTAATTCAAATTTGGAATGTCTTTTCTTTTTGCGTCTGCCCATAAATCTTCAAGGTCGAAAAACTCTCTCTTTTCTTTATAAAAAATATGTGCAACTACACTGACGTAATCCAAAAGGATCCACTCACTGCTGTTCTTACCTTCAATTCTCCAAGGTTTTTCTCCGATTTCTTTTCTAGTGTGACGAGTAACTGAATTACTGATACCATCTACTTGAGTTGATGATTCACCACTACAAATCACGAAAAAGTCGCATACTGCACTGTCAATTTCCCTTAAATCGAGAATAACAATATCTTCTGCTTTATTCTCTTGCATTCCTTCAACGATAGTATCTGCTAATAACTGTGATTCGTTGTCGTTTAATTCTTTATTCATCTAGTATTTTTAAGCGCTACAAAGCTAATGTTATAATTTAAATAAATCCTTACATTTAATCCCACCAAATGTTAAATCCATGATGGAAATCGGTCGAAAAATAATTCATTTAGATTCTGTAGATTCTACGAACAATTATACTGCCAAGTTAATGAATCAAGGGCAAATTGATCATGGTACGGTAATTTTGGCAGACGAACAATTCGCAGGAAGAGGTCAAAGGTCTTCTGATTGGCTTGTTAAACCTGGTGAAAACTTGACTTTTACTGTGTTTTTGGATCGCGTCAATGTGTCAGTGAATCAACAATTCATTTTGACACAAATAGTTTCCCTTAGTTTGGTTGATATTTTAAAACAATTGGATCTAAAAGCAGAAATTAAATGGCCGAATGATATTTATGTCGAAGGAAAGAAAATTGCAGGAGTTCTAATTGAAAATCAATTGAGATCTAGTTTAATTCAAAGTTCAATAATTGGGATTGGATTGAATGTTAATGAAGTTGGTTTTCAAGATTTCATTGCAACGAGTATTAAGGCTGAAATTGGTGCGTTTAAGAATGTTCAGGAAGTGCTATACTCTTTTATTTATTCTTTTAATAAAACATGGAATGAATTTATTAAAAATACGGACAGACTAAATGCTGAATATCACAACAACTTGTATTTAAAAGGAGTAGAGGCACATTACGAGGATGCTTCTGGACGGTTTTTCGGGGTGATCAAAGGTGTTCAGACTACAGGGAGACTGATCATTCAGAAAAATGAAGAGTTAATGGAATACGACTTGAAAGAAATTAAATTTCTTATGCAAAGCGCTCTTTAAGCTTGTCTGACATGTAATTAAAAAGATTTTTTAAGGGTTTCTCTACCATCATCTTTAAAAACATATTGACTTCACCATCAAAATGAATATTTCCCTCAGTAGCAGAGTCCTTTTCATCAAGGTTAACTGTTAAGCGGAATGGGAAAGGTGATTTTTCTCCAGATTTTAAAAACAATTTACTGTCTTCAATACCATCTTGAATTAAAGAGATTACTATACCACCTTGCACTTTAAAGGAGCATTCTTCTTTAGATGATTTGAAATCGGAAATGCTGTCTTGTGGTAATAGGTGGATTAAATTATTGGAATCACTTAAAAACGCTTTAATATCCTCTCTTGTTGCGTTTACAATTACTTTGTTGCTGTCTAATTTCATCTTCAACTATTTACGCCAATCTTTTGGTGCTTTTTTCCACTCCTTTAACGAATTTAAATCGTCTTCTGAGATTAAATTACTTGATAATGCTTTATTTAACATCATATCGTAATCTGTTAATGTCACATATGGACACTCTGCGTTAGCAAAATTTTCATGAGCAATATCGAAACCGTATGTAAAGATTGCGACTAAACCTTTGACATCTAATTTAGCATCTCTTAAAGCTTCTACGGCCTTTAAGCTGCTCCCTCCTGTTGAAAGCAAATCTTCGATGACAACTACTTTTTGACCTTCTTCGAAATAACCTTCAATTTGATTTCCCATTCCATGAGCTTTAGCTTCGCTGCGCACATAAATAAAAGGAACACCAAGTTCTTGTGCAACTAAAGCACCTTGAGCAATTCCTCCAGTTGCAACACCAGCAATTACATCTGGCTTACCGTAATGCTCTACAATGCTTTCTGCATATGCTTGACGAATAAACGTTCTTACTTGTGGGTAGGAAAGCGTTACTCTATTGTCACAATAAATAGGTGACTTTATACCCGAGGCCCATGTGAATGGATCTTTAGGGTTAAGTTTTATGGCTTTGATTTGTAACAGAAATTCTGCTACTTTTAAGGCCTTGTCTTCGTTCAAAATCATGGGTGCAAATGTACAAAGTTTTTATAGATCATAAACCAATCGTAATTAGAAAAAATGCGATTTTTTCAACAAATTCTGAACAGGTTTTTGCTGAGGATATTATTCGATTTCCACAGGATATAGAGGATAAATTATCTGGTGTTTCAATACAAAATCCGTTGCAGATTGTTTCAAAGAATGTGGAAGATGATTTTAAACGTTTTTTTAAAAATTACCAGCTTGTTTTAGCTGCTGGGGGGATGGTTCAGTCCAAAGATGGTGTCCTGGTTATTGAACGAAATGGCTACTGGGATATTCCAAAGGGTAAAATGGAGGAAGGAGAGACACCTGAAGAATCTGCACTTCGAGAAATTGAAGAAGAATGTGGAATACATGGACATGTTATCGAGCAATTGTTAACAATTACGTATCATACTTATGTTTATAAAGGTCAGCAAGTCTTAAAAAAAACGTACTGGTATAAATTGAATTATTCGGGGACTGATGTTTTAATTCCTCAAGGGGAGGAAGGGATTACAAGAGCGGAATGGTTTCAATCCAATCGATTTTCAGAAATTAGGGAAAATACATATGGTTCAATTCATGAAGTTCTCGATGCCTATGAATCTTTATGAAGTATAGTCGGTGCGGCTTGTGCTGTAGGCATAATTACGATGTCGTTGATGTTTACATGACTTGGTCTAGATGCAACAAAATAGGCTGTTTCAGCGATGTCAATTGCCAGAAGTGGTGAATACCCCTCGTAGACTGAATCGGCCGTTGTTTGGTCCCCTTTAAATCTGACGACAGAAAATTCGGTTTCAGCTGCACCAGGAGCAATATTAGTGACTTTAATTTTATGCGACACCAAATCAATTCTCATGGCCTGTGAAAGTGCATCCACCGCATGTTTTGATGCGCAGTATACATTCCCTCCAGGATAAACTTGCTTCCCAGCGATGCTACCAATATTAATTATATGTCCCTTTCTATTGGCTTTTAAAAATGGAATAACTTCTTTAGAGACGTAGAGCAACCCTTTTACATTTGTATCGATCATTCTTTCCCAATCATCCAATTCTCCTTCGTCAATAGGACCTTTTCCTACCGCTAGTCCAGCGTTATTAATCAATAATTCGATGGAAGAAGTCACATCATTTGGTAGTGATGAAATAGCGTTTGAAACTTCAGTTTGATGACGAACATCAAATACAAGAGGGATCACATTTACGCTTTCGGCTTTTTCAATTTCATTTTTTAATTGAATCAATCGTTCTTCACGTCTGCCGGTGACAATTAAATTCCATCCGTTTTTCGCGAATAGTTCAGCACATGCTTTGCCAAATCCTGCTGTTGCTCCTGTGATAAATGCGTATTTACTCATGATAATTTCTTTTTCGAAGTGTCTAAAATGATTAATCCAAGGATTAATAGTGACAAGGTAACCGGTATTCGATATCGAACAATAGCTCCAATAACTGGGGTTACCCAACCAATAAATAAGGATAATGTTAAAATGAAAATAAGTAGGCTGATTAAAATTACTTGTTTTTCGTGTGTAATCTTTTTTCTGCGTACGATAGCAAACACAATGAAGATATAGAGTAAAAGGGACTCAATCATAATTGGGTATTTTAACCAACTTCCTGGATCTGTTGGGAAAGGTCTGAATAACGTATTTATAAGTGCTTCAGGAATATTTCGAATCATTTGACCAAAAGAATCATTGATCATGGTGAGCTCGATGTACCCATCACTTTTGGTATTTATAAAGTATATATGCCATTTTTTTCCAGTTGGTTCAAGGTAAACAGGTTTCGGTTCTGTCATTGCACCATGTTGAAGAATAGAAGCGTGTATTGGTTTTATTAATTCAACTGAATCGCCTGTAATGCTTAAGCTTTCAATTTGAGAAGGTTTAAAAAAGTAAAAGCAAGAATCGCTATTGGCATGGATGCCACCTTTTCCCACGTTTTTAAAATCAAATTGTTTACGCGAGAATAAATGCACAATTTTATCTCTGGTGTCATTAAAGATGAGCGTTGTAATACATAGTAATAACAAAGTTCCCAATGTAGCTCCAATTATTTTGAAATTGGGAAGTAATCGATATATCCCTATAAACAAAAAAACAGGCAACATTGAAATGAGCACGTATGGCTTGAATAGGATTAGTAAAGTAAGCCCAAGGATGCTGAACACTATTTGTTTTCTCAAATTTAAACCTCCAACAAATGCGCGGACAACAAAAGCGAACCCTAAAAACATAAGGGGTTCTTTTAAAATACTCGATGTCCAAAATAAGAGACTTGGAAACAACAGTAATATTAGAAATAAATACGTTGATTTTAAACTCGTACGATTCTTAAGTGCTAGATATAATTGCTTCATACCTAATAACGAAATGAAGTTCATGATGATAACATGGATCTCAGTATTTCCAAAACTGATAAAATGAATCAAGCTATGAACACGAATTATGTTTCTGTTGTCACTAATAATTGCTTGTGCTCCAGCGTCCCAATGTGACGTTTCACTTAAGTATTGCAAAATTAAATCTTGATTATAACCAATACCTGAAAGTAGTCGGAAATAATCAATAGGATTGTTGTAAAATACCTCGTTAAGGACCTTACTTTCTGCCATAAAAGCACCTGCATCTGCACTCAAGGTTCCTTTTCCATAAACTTCAGTGTAGATATATAGGAAATAAAAACCTACAGCAACTTTAATTGCAAATGCGATTGGCATTAACCAGGGTGATTCATCCGTGATATTCAGTTTCTTGGAAAATCGAATACTTATAAAAAGGGCCAAGAAGATAACTATAGTGTATAGTATCACTGAATTGAGTTTTTGTCAAAAATAATGAATATAAGACGTTCTGTCTCAAATTTTTTATGTCTCTGCGACACTTTGTCATAAAATAGTGGATGGCATAGAGATTGACCAATGAGAGAAGTATTAAAAAAACAATAGTATAATGAGAACAGGTCAAATTAATGTACAAACGGAAAACATCTTTCCAATCATTAAGAAATTTTTGTATTCAGATCACGAGATCTTCTTAAGAGAGTTAGTTTCGAATGCAGTTGATGCTTCACAAAAACTGAAGTTCTTAGCTTCAAACGGCGAGTTTAAAGGAGAATTGGGTGATTTGAAAGTAGAAGTAATCTTAGATTCTGTCGAGAAAACATTAACAATTAGAGATCGAGGAATTGGGATGTCTGCTGATGAAATCGATAAATATATTAACCAGATTGCTTTTTCTGGAGCAGAAGAATTTGTGCAACAATACAAAGGAACTGAAGGCGCTGAACAAATTATTGGTCACTTTGGATTGGGATTCTATTCTGGATTCATGGTTTCTGAGAAAGTTCAAATACGTTCGTTGTCTAGACATGAAGGCGAAAAAGCGGTGCAATGGGAAAGTAATGGTTCACCTGAGTACACAATTACAGAGATTGATAAAGAAGATAGAGGAACGGATATCGTTTTATTTATCAATGAAGAATCAGCTGAATTTTTAGAGAAGTCAAGAATTCAGGGAATTTTAGATAAGTATTGTAAGTTTTTACCAATACCAGTAATCTTTGGAACAAAAACAGAGTATGTTGATGATCCTTCTGGCGAAAAAGGAGAGGATGGAAAAGTAAAACGAGTTGCTGTTGATGTTGCTAATCAGGTAAACAATGTTGCGCCAGCTTGGACAAAAACACCAGCTGATTTAGAAGTGGAAGATTACAATGCTTTTTATAGAGAATTGTATCCTACAACAATTGAGTCGCCTTTATTTCATATTCACTTGAATGTAGATTACCCGTTTAATTTAACAGGTATTTTATATTTCCCAAGAATACAAGAGAACTTAGAGATTCAAAAGAACAAAATCAACTTATACTCAAATCAAGTATTTATTACAGATAGCGTAGAGGAGATTGTTCCCGAGTTTTTAACACTCTTACACGGTGTAATTGATTCTCCAGATATTCCATTAAACGTTTCTAGATCGTACTTGCAAAGTGATGGTAATGTGAAGAAGATTTCATCACATATTACGAAGAAAGTGGCTGATAAGCTTGCTGAAATGTTTAAGAAAGATCGTGCTGATTTTGAATCAAAATGGGAAGATCTTAAAGTTTTTGTTCAATACGGAACATTATCAGATCCAAAATTTGCGGAGAAAGCAAAGAAGTTCACTTTGGTGAAGAACAGTGAGGGCAAATACTTCACATTAGATGAGTTTAAAGAAAAAGTACAAGTTCTTCAAACGAATAAGGACGATAAAGTTGTGATGTTGTACACGAACAGTGTAGAAGAACAATTCGGTTTTGTTCAAAAAGCAAAAGATAGAGGTTATGATGTGTTACACATTGATGGTCCTTTAGCTCCGCATTGGATCGCGAATGCGGAACAGACCGTTGAGAATGTCATGTTTGCTCGTGTTGATTCAGATTCATTGGATAAGTTAATTCAAAAGGATGAAGAGATTCCTTCTAAGTTGTCGAAAGAGGATGAGGAGGTGTTGAAGCCAATTTTTGAGTCTGTTGTTGATGGTGAAAAGTATAAGATTCAGTTTGAAAGCATGAGTGCTGAAGAAGCTCCAATTATTATCACGCAACCTGAATTTATTCGAAGAATGATGGAACAACAGAAAATGGGCGGAGCCGGTTTCTTCGGAGCGTTTCCAGATACATTCAATGTTTTAGTCAATTCGAATCATGCGAAAATCGGCGAGATTTTGAATGAAGAATCAGTTGAATCGAAAACGAGTAAGGTGAAACAGTTAACGGATATTGCACTTCTTTCACAAGGAATGTTAAAAGGTGAAGAGTTAAGTAAGTTCATCGAACGAAGTATTGAATTAGTATAGTATATTCATAAAGCGTCAAAGGTTTCTTTGGCGCTTTTTTAAATTTTAGGATATTGTTTAAGTGGGTATTGGCCATAGCAGGTTATTTCTTGTTTGGTAGAAGTTTTTTTGGAGGATTTATAGGATTTATTATTGGTTCGGGGATTGATAATTACCAGAATATAATGAAAAGAGCGCAAGCTCAAGGTGGACAAAGAGGTCAACAAGGAGGTCGTGCGTTTTCGCCTGAAGATTTGTTTAATTACTACCAGCAGCGTTCCTCAACGAGTGATATTCCTACGATGCTTATGGCACTTTCGGCTGCAGTTATGCGTGCTGACGGTAAAGTGTTAAAGTCTGAATTGACCTATGTTAAATCGTTTTTAAATCAACAATTCGGAGCCCAATTCTCAACACAACATTTACAAGTACTTAAACGCTTTTTGGATTCTGGAAATATTCCTTTACACCAAATTTGTCAAGATATTAAACTTAGAATGCAGCCGGAGGTTAGAACTCAGTTGTTGCATTATATGTTCGGTATCGCAAAAGCAGATGGGGATGTCTCTCAATCAGAAATTGACGTAATCAAGCAAATAGCTTCGATGCTGGGAGTTTCTCAAACGGATTTCGAAAGCGTGAAAAACATGTTCTACAGGAATGTAGATTCCGACTATAAAGTTTTGGGTATTGAGCAAACTGCTTCAGACGATGAGGTTAAAAAAGCATACCGTAAAATGGCCATTAAATTTCACCCGGATAAAGTCGCACAAATGGGCGAGGAGTATCAAAAAGGAGCCAAAGAGAAATTCCAGAAAATTCAGGATGCCTACGAGGCAATCAAAAAAAGAAGAGGAATCAAGTAAAGTACTTCAGTCTCGTTTATTGTGTCTTTCCAATAGCGAAAATAGTGGGTTTTTTAGCCAGGTCATAAGCATTTTCACGCCAATCTTTAATCGACATAGTGCGAATTGACTCTGAAGGTAAGGTGATGTTGCACGCAATACAAAGCATTGTAGTATCTGATAACTCATTCAATAAGTCATCTAAAACATTCATGTTTCTAAATGGTGTATCCATAAATAAATGGGTTGCTCCATTTCTACGTGTATCTCCTTCGTAATTTTTCAATTCACGAATACGGTCTTTTCGTTCTTTGG
>JBFHHS010000029.1:0-18783 GCA_041596895.1 Crocinitomicaceae bacterium
CAGTGAGATTCTTCAGTATCTGTTGAAGCTGCAACAACTTTAACTCCTCTAGCTTCGAATTCACCTAATTTTGCTTGGAATGCATGTAGCTCAGATGGACATACGAAAGTGAAATCTTTTGGGTAAAAGAAGAACAAAACATGGTTTTTACCAAGATATTGATCTAAAGAAAAATCTTCAACAATTTCTCCTCCGTTAACTACTGCAGCGGCCTTAAATGATGGCGCTTTTTTTCCTACTAATACTCCCATTATATTTTTTGTTTGTTGTTTTTAATTATTGTTTTATCAAATTTAATAAATATGTTATTGTTGAAGCCATGATTTGAACATCCAATTTGTTTTTTCTTTTTCTCCAATAAAGTCACTCATTAAAGAATTGGTTCCTTCATCATTCAAGTCTCCCGACATTTCTAAAAGCTCTCGTTCTAAAACCAAAATTGTTTTTTGCGCTTCAAAGATGTAATTCACACCAGTTTTACCATCGTGTATAATTGGATTCTCAGCTATTTTAGAAGTCTTTAAATAATCACTCCATCGCGATGTTGGAGTTTCTCCAATTGATAATATACGCTCGGCAATTTCATCTATAATCACCTGCGATCTTGTATAAAGCTCTTCATATTTTAGATGAAGTTCAAAAAATGATTGCCCTTTAATGTTCCAATGTAAAGATCTTAAATTTTGATAATGCAATTGATACGTTGATAATAGCTCGTTTAGCTTTGTAATATATGTTTCGTTTTTCATAACCTTGATTTTTATACTTCAAATATACGGATATGTCACCTATAGAAGTAATTGATTATATTTATATCTCAATCAATGTTTTCTATATGATTTCTATTCAACAAATGGAGTATATTTTGACGCTTTCAGAAGAGCTTCATTTTCAGCGAGCAAGTGAGGTTTGTCATGTGACTCAACCTACATTGTCCATGCAAGTGAAAAAAGCAGAAGAGGTACTTGGCCAAAGTGTTTTTGATCGTTCGCGTTCTCCACTGGCCTTAACCGCATTCGGAAAAGAACTTGTAGATATTATTCGTGATGTATTAATTGAGAACAGCCGTATTGTTGATCTCGTAGCGAAGAATAAAGGAACGTTTAAAGAGGAGATTCGTATTGCAATTATCCCTACAGTTGCGGGGTATATCTTACCTCAAATGTATGGGAAGTGGAAGTCAGAGTTGAATCATATGCATTTGATTATTGAAGAGATGAAAACAGATGATATTATTCTTGCAATGGCTGATAAAAAAATAGATTTGGCCATTTTAGCAGGACCTCATTTCGATTCGAGATTGAGAACAATTCCGTTATTTCAAGAAGAGATAAAAGCATACTTGCCCAATGAATCTAAACAATTGATAGCGTTGAATGAGCTTTCTAATGCACACCCTTGGTTGTTGACTTCAGGAAACTGTTTGCGTACTCAAATGATGCATTTTTGTGAGTTGGAATCGGGAAATAATTTAGATGATTGGGATTACGAAGGTGGAAATATTGATCTTTTACAACGCATGGTCGAGATTCACGGTGGTTACACATTAGTGCCAGAAAATTACATTCAAGAAGGGGATGATCGCTATAAAACAATCACAAGTGAAACCGGAGATATTCCTGCACGTGAAGTGATTGCAATTTTGCCAAATAAAACAAGAAAGTGGGGCGAAATTGAAAAGATTATCAGGTCAATTCAGATTAACTATGCGAAGAATGCTAAATCGAAGTTCCAGGTGTTGAGTTGGAAGTGATTTGGGTGTAAATCTGTTTCGAAGCACCTGCGTTTTCTTGTATGTAATTCAATTCTTTTATCTGAATTGCGTCATAGTTCTTCTCAATCAATTCCAATGTTGAATCGATATCTTTAGAGGAATGGATACTGAATCCAAATCCATGATCGATAAATGCTTGGCCTTCCGGGAAGCGCTTGTGTTTAGGACCAAAGATTACGGGAAGCCCGAATACAGCAGGTTCGAGTATGTTGTGAAGTGCACCAGAGAATCCACCACCAATATAAGCGATATAGCCATAGGAATAGGCATTGGACAATTGACCTATCGTATCTAGAATTAGAACTCTTGACTGTTCTAGCTTTTTTTCGTCACTTGCTGAAGTGTATCGTATGAAGTTTGCTGTTAATTTAGATGTGATTCCTTTTAGATGTGATTCGTCGATGTTGTGCGGAGCAATAATGAATTTTTTATCCGAATTGTTCACTGTTTGAATGATGTGCTTTTCATCCTCTGGCCATGAACTTCCAATGATAATGGGTTTTTTACCCATGCAAAATTTTTCAATTACCGCATCTGAACTTGCATTTTTTTTGTTGTCAATCACTTTATCGAACCTGCTGTCGCCTGTAACAGTCACTTGAGATATTTGAATGGATTCCAATAAATCTTTTGATTGTTGATTTTGAACGAAGAACCAGTCAAATTGATTAAGTGTCCTTCTGAAAAAACTTCCGTACCACTTGAAAAAACGATGGTCTTCTCTAAATATTCCGCTGATGTTATATAGCGATGTTTTGTATTGTTTAGCTGTAATGATATAATTCGACCAGAATTCATACTTCACAAAAAAGGCTTGTGAAGGTTGGAAATGGCCTATAAATTTTTTTGCATTAGAAGGTGTGTCTAATGGCAGATACATTACAAAGTCCGCTTGATGCTTACGCTTGTGGTGGTGTCTCATTCCTGATGGAGAGAAAAACGTTACCAGTAAGAAAACTTCTGGTTGATGTTGCTTTATGATTTCCATCAATGGTAACCCTTGGTCAAATTCACCGAGCGATGCGCAATGAAACCAAATAACTTCTTTATTGTTAAAATCCGGTAGTTTATTCAATAAATTTTTTCTACCCGCAACCCACTCTTTGGCTTTTGGGTTGAACAAAGAGAGAATCCGCATAGCGAACCCCAAAACATGAATACTGAAATTATAGAGAAAGCGCATTAGTTAAAGTAGTACTCTTTTGGTACTCTTTTATAAATTGGAATCATCCATGCAACCTTGAATCCATATTGTAAGTCAATCATCATTTCCTTTGATACGGGCACATCAGGTTGATCAAAAAAGATGTCCCTTTTATTGTAGGTGTATCCTTGTTGGGCATAAAAGCCAGCATAGAAGTTTAACGCACCTTGGTTCGCCATAAATGAATAACCAAGAAATTGATGTGTATTCAATCCAGTAGATAGTCGATCGTAGCCTTTTCTATAGTCGAGCTCTAGTGATGGTACAACTTGATCTTGTGTCTCGATTCGAATTTTATGGGCCAAAAAACCAACCCCTGCATTTACATAGATTCCAGAATTTTGGTTAGGACTAAATACGGGAATTATTTTTCCTACAACGGCATTTACATGAAAACCTCTGGACAAGACTTGAACTTTTGCAATGTCACCATTGATATCTGTGATATTGCCTTTGGAGTCAATTAAATGGTCAAACATGCCTGTAACTCGTATGTCGTTACCAAACATAAAATTTCCTTCAAGGCCAATAACCCAATTTCTTTTTGTTTTGTATCCCGCAAATGCACCAATTTGATTCATTAAACCGTGTTTTGTTGCGAGATCACCACCTGTCCAATTTAATCCGTATTCCACGCTAATCCATGGAGTGCCGATAATTGAGTCTTTTACGTTTCGTTGCGCATTTGAATTGAATGAAAATGCGAAGACAAAAATGGCAATGCTGAGGATGGATTTCAATATATGTTTATTTATTTTCAATGTAAATGTGTTACAAATTATCAAAAGACTAAAATACATTTTTTAGCTGTGTTTTCTGTTAAAACCATGGGTATGGTGTGTTTTATTGCTTTAAATAACAATTATTAAGAGTGTTTGGTCTTTAAGTAGAAGCCATGAACCAGTTGTTTGTGAGGTTTTCGCGATTATAGGTCATTTGCTTTTCAGTTTTAACATCGATCACATTTGCTTTAGCAAAAAGGCATATTGCATGTCCAGCGGCAATATCCCATTCCATTGTTGGGGAAAAACGCGGATAAACATTGGCGCTTCCTTCGGCAATCATACATAATTTTAAAGAGCTGCCTATGCTTAAAGTGTTAACTTCTCCATGCTTTTTTCTTAAGGCATCAATAAACATACTTGTTTCCATGGAAGGGTGAGATCGACTGGCAACTACAGTAAAGGTTTCGAGTTGATTTTGAAGTGGTAATTTCTGTCCCAATTCTATCAGTCTTTCTACTGAATGGTATGAGTCTATATCTTCTATTTTATAGGTCCCTGTTATCATGCTTGCGAAATACAATGTCTTCAATGCTGGAGCATAAATAACTCCTATGACGGGTTGCCCATTTTCGATTAATGCAATGTTTACTGTAAATTCATCATTGCGTTTAATGAATTCTTTGGTGCCGTCAATTGGATCTACGATCCACAGTTTCTTCCATGTTTTTCTAGTCTCAAAAGAAGTGATACTTCCTTCTTCAGATAAGATTGGAATGTTTGTTTTGAGTAACTGCGTGGAAATGATTTCATTTGCGGCAAGATCAGCTTTGGTTAATGGGGTTTTATCTTCTTTTTCTGAAATATTAAAATCATCACTCTGATAAATCGGCATTATTCCAAGACCTGCTTTGATTGCGGTTTCAATGGCAATGTTTAAAAGTTCGGATTGATTCATGTGCATTAGATTATCATCCCTGAAGCAACTGTTTCATTCGTGGCTTCATCAATGAGTATTATTGCCCCTGTCGATCTGTTTTCACGATACGAATCAATCATTAAAGGTTGTGTTGTTTGCAGTTTTACACGAAGAATGTCATTCATGGTTATGCTCTCGTCTTCATTATTTCTTTCAAACGTGTTGATGTCTATTTTATAGACAACCTCTTTAATTATTGCGCGTTGCTCATTTGAGGTGTGTGCTATGGCATATTTTGCTCTGGGTTTTGCAGGTTCATTATTCAACCAGCAAAGCATTACTTCAAACTCTTTTGTGGTTCTTGGTTGATTATTCACACGTGTAATCATGTCGCCACGAGAAATATCAATTTCATCGTTAAGGGTAATAGTAACAGACATTGGCGCATGGGCTTCATCTAGTTCTTTTTCAAATGTATGTATACCTTTGATTGTAGATTTCATTCCTGAAGGGAGTACAATTACATCATCATCTTTTCGAAAAACACCGCTCGCTATTTTTCCGGCATATCCGCGAAAGTCTTTAAACTCACCATGTTGGATTCGATTGACTAGTTGAACTGGAAAACGCGCATCTACTTTGTTGATGTCACTGCTAATGTGCATTGTTTCTAATGTGTGTAACAGTGGTCCTCCATAATACCATGGCATATGTTCAGAGCGATGTACGACATTGTCTCCTTCCAAGGCACTTATTGGGATGTATTGAACGTCTTTAACGAGCATTTTGGAGGACATTTTTTCAAAATCTGTGACGATTGTGTTGTATATATGTTCGTCCCATTCAACGAGATCCATTTTGTTTACACAAACAATGATATGAGAAATTTGAAGAAGTGAAGCAATAAATGAATGTCGCTTTGTTTGTTCAGTAACTCCTTTTCGAGCATCAATTAAAATTACGGCAGCATTAGCAGTTGATGCTCCGGTTACCATGTTTCTGGTATATTGAATGTGTCCAGGTGTGTCGGCAATAATAAATTTCCGCTTTGGTGTTGAAAAATAGCGGTATGCGACATCAATTGTTATTCCTTGGGCAACCTCGTCCTTTAGTCCATCAGTGAAAAGGGCAAGGTCTATTCCGTGCATTCCTTTACGATTACTTTCGTTTGAAATGGATTCTAGTTGATCTGTAAAAAAGGATTTTGAATCTAGAAGTAGTCTTCCAATTAGCGTACTTTTTCCATCATCGACATTTCCAGCTGTTGTAAAACGTAATAATTGACTGTGTTCAATATTCATGATGAAATGATTAAAAGTATCCTTCTTTTTTTCTGTCTTCCATAGCTGTGCTCGAACGTTTATCGTCAGCGCGATTCCCGCGTTCAGTTACGGTCATTGTAGAAACTTCATCTACAATTTTTTGTATTGTGTCTGCATTGGATTCAATGCCACCTGTGATGGTAATGTCGCCAAGCGTTCTAAACCTTATTTTTTTAATTTCTAAGTGTTCGGTTCCATCTTTAATCAAGTGTTCTGAGTCTGGAATCCAGGTGTTGTTCTTCCAAATTACCGTGCGTTGGTGCGCGAAATAAAGTGATGGTATTTCAATTTTTTCTCGCAAAATATAATTCCAAATATCGAGTTCTGTCCAATTGCTAATTGGAAAAACTCTAAAGTGCTCCCCGAAATGGTGTTTGCTATTGAATAAATTCCATAATTCGGGACGTTGATTTTTAGGGTCCCATTGTCCGAAATCATCTCTATGAGAAAAGAATCGTTCTTTGGCTCTAGATTTTTCTTCGTCTCTCCGTGCACCACCAATTGCACAATCTATATCATGATTTTCAATGAAATCGAGTAATGTCGTAGTTTGCAAGGCGTTTCGGGTTGCCTGCTTTCCTTTCTCTTCATTGACTCTTCCTTGGTCGATGGATTCCTGAACAGAACCGATCAATAATTCAACGCCCAAGTTTTTCACCAGTTGATCTCTGAACTTAATGGTTTCCGGGAAATTATGCCCTGTGTCTATATGGAGTAATGGGAATGGAATCTTTCCTGGATAAAAGGCTTTTTTTGCTAAATGCGAAAGGACAATAGAGTCTTTTCCTCCAGAAAATAGTAGCACTGGATTTTTAAATTTAGCAACTACTTCACGTAGAATAAAAATTGCTTCTGATTCTAATTCATCGATATGATTCAAGTAGTATTTACTCATTGGTAGTGATTAGTTTCGTCAACTTTTTTATCAATAAATCGATTTGTTGATTCGAAGTGTTTTCTTCAGAATTAAAAATGAAATCTGGATTTATCGGTGTTTCATATGGGGATGAAATTCCTGTGAAATTTTTAATTTCTCCAGTTCGAGCTTTTTGGTACAGTCCTTTTGGATCACGAGCTTCACAGGTTTCCAATGATGTATCCATGAATATTTCAAAATAAAAAGATGATCCAACGATAGATTTTACGTTAGCTCTATCTGTTATTAAAGGCGAAATGAATGAAGCAATTACAACGGTACCTGATTCTAAAAATAACTTAGCCGTTTCCGCAATTCTTCGTATGTTTTCTGAGCGATCTTCTGTCGAAAAACCCAAGTTTTTATTTAAGCCATTTCGAATGTTATCGCCATCCAAAATCATGGTTTTTATTCCTTGTTTGAATAAGCGTTGCTCAATGGTGTTTGCAAGTGTCGATTTCCCAGAACCGGAAAGCCCTGTAATCCATATCAATAATGGGTTATGTCCATTCTGTCTGATACGGTCATTCAACTTTATGTCGAATTGGAAAGACGTGAGGTTATTAGGCATTTTGTTTTTTTCGTTTTGAAGTTGTTCACCATTATTATTCAAAATCTATACAAAGATATAAGATTGACTTAATTATTTCGTTAAACGCAAGGCGTTGGGTTAAATTACAACTAGAATTTTTTACTCAAAGCATACCTTAATATAAACTTAGCTATTTCAAGGGATTTTAACATGTATTTTTTATCTTTAGCCCCTTGTAATAACTGAATATAACATCTTTCGATGAAAAAAATACAAATGGTCGACTTAGTGTCGCAGTATCAGGCTATTAAGCCTGAAGTAGATGAGGCAATCACGAATATTTTAGAGACTGCTCAGTTTATTAATGGTCCTGTAGTGGCTGAGTTTCAGTCGGACTTAGAGTCTTATCTAGGAGTGAAGCACGTTATTCCTTGTGCGAATGGAACGGATGCACTTCAGATTGCTTTGATGGCACTTGGATTAAAGCCGGGTGATGAGGTGATTACACCTTCGTTTACATTTATTGCAACCACGGAAGTTGTAGCATTGTTGGGGTTAAAACCTGTTTTTGTTGATGTTGATGAGGATACGTTTTGTATCGACTCATCTAAAATTGAAGCAGCCATTACTTCTAAAACTAAAGCAATTGTTCCTGTTCATTTGTATGGGCAAGCAGCTAATATGGAAGAGATAATGGAGGTTGCGAATAGACATGGTATTCATGTGATTGAGGATAATGCTCAAGCAATTGGTAGTGATTATCACATGCCAACCGGTGATGTGAAAACAGGTGGGATTGGTCATATTGGCTGTACATCGTTTTTCCCTTCGAAGAATTTAGGTTGTTATGGTGATGGTGGCGCAATTTTCACAAATGATGATGCGCTTGCAGCTCAAATGAGAAAGATTGTAAATCATGGTCAAAGCAAAAGATACTATCACGACACCGTAGGATGTAATTCAAGATTGGACAGTATTCAGGCTGCAGTGTTAAAGATTAAACTTGCGAAATTAGATGAGTACATCGATGCTAGAAGAAAAGTGGCGACACACTATGATAATTTCTTGGCTCAATTTGACGGAGTAATTGCGCCGGTTAGAGATTCGAAATCTCGTCATGTGTTTCATCAGTATACAATGAGGTTGATTGGGATTGATCGTGATGCATTAAATGCGTATTTAGCCGAACGAGATATACCTTCAATGATTTACTACCCTGTGCCAGCGCATAAACAAGAAATGTTTGCTGAATTTGGATGTGAGGATGCTGATTTACCTGTAACGGATATGCTAACAACTCAAGTGTTGTCGCTACCAATCCATACAGAAATGGAACAAGATCAATTGGATTTTATCTGTTCGAACATTGCAGATTTCATTAACGCTCAAAAATAATTATGAAAAAAATTGCAGTAGTAGGAACAGGATATGTTGGGTTAGTTACAGGAACATGTTTCGCGGAAACGGGAAATCAAGTTGTTTGTGTAGATATTGATGAAAGTAAGGTTGAAAAAATGAGAAATGGTGAGGTGCCAATTTATGAGCCTCATTTAGATGTTGTTTTTGAACGTAACATTGCTGCAAAACGCATATCATTTACAACAAATTTAAAAGAAGCGATTGATTTCGCGGAAATCGTGTTTTTGGCATTGCCAACTCCCCCAGGGGAAGATGGTTCTGCGGATTTGAGCTATGTCTTGAATGTTGCCGATCAGTTAGGGCAAATGATGACAGGATATAAAGTAATTGTTGATAAATCAACTGTTCCTGTTGGAACGGCCGAGAAAGTTGAGGCTGCAATTCAAAAGCATGCGACAGTAGAATTTGCTGTGGTTTCTAACCCTGAATTTTTACGTGAAGGATTTGCTGTGGATGATTTCTTAAATCCTGACCGCGTAGTTATTGGAACTTCTGATGAACGTGCTGTAAAAATCATGACTGAATTATATAAGCCTTTTATTCGTGATGGTCATCCTTTAATCGTGATGGATGAAAAGTCAGCAGAACTTACAAAGTATGCGGCAAACTCATTTTTAGCAACGAAAATTACCTTCATGAATGAGGTGGCTAACTTTTGTGAAAAGGTTGGTGCGGATGTGGATAAAGTGCGAGAAGGAATTGGTTCCGATTCAAGAATTGGACATAAATTTTTATATCCTGGAATTGGCTTTGGAGGAAGTTGCTTCCCAAAGGATGTAAGTGCATTGGTAAAAAGTGGACTTGAAGTAGATTACAATTTTGAAATTATTCAAAGTGTTTTAAATGTCAATGAGAAGCAAAAAGTGGTACTTGTTGATAAAGTCAAAAGTTATTTTGGTGATTTAACAGGAATGCAATTCGCCTTATGGGGATTGGCATTTAAACCAGATACAGATGATATTAGAGAAGCTTCAGCATTGTACATGATTGAAGCGTTGAAAGCGGCTGGAGCGAAGGTGATTACGTTTGATCCTGAAGCCATGCCAAACGTGAAAGAAGTTGTTGGTGATGGTGTTGAGTTTGTAAACGATCAATATGATGCGTTGAAAAATAGTGATGCTTTATTGATTGCAACGGAATGGTCGGCATTTAGAACTCCTGATTTTGATCGAATCAAGGAGTTGTTGAATGAGCCAGTAATCTTCGATGGTAGAAATATTTACGATCTAGAGGATATGAAAAATAAAGGATTCTATTATAATTCAATCGGAAGAAGAACGGTTTCTCCTTTTGTTAAGAAATAAGGTAATGGCAGCAAGAAAGAAAATATTAATTACGGGTGCAGCAGGTTTTTTAGGTTCGCATTTGTGTGATTTCTACGTGAAAAAAGATTTTCATGTTATCGCAATGGATAATTTAATCACAGGTCGACTAGAAAACATTGAGCACCTATTTCCTTTGGAAAACTTTGAGTTTTGTAATCATGATGTAACGAAATTCATTCATGTGCCAGGAGATTTAGATTATATTCTCCACTTTGCATCGCCTGCAAGTCCAATTGATTATTTAAAAATTCCAATTCAAACCTTGAAAGTTGGGTCGTTGGGAATTCATAATTGCCTTGGATTGGCAAAAGCTAAAAATGCCCGAGTTTTAATTGCATCTACTTCAGAAGTTTATGGCGACCCAGAAGTTCATCCACAAACGGAATCTTATTGGGGACACGTGAATCCTGTTGGTCCTAGAGGTGTTTACGATGAAGCGAAACGTTTTCAAGAGGCAATTACAATGGCATACCATACCTTTCATGGTGTAGAAACTCGAATTGTAAGAATATTTAATACTTACGGTCCTAGAATGCGACTGAATGATGGACGTGTTTTACCGGCTTTTATTGGACAGGCTTTAAGGGGAGAGGATTTAACAATATTCGGTGATGGTTCTCAAACTAGATCTTTCTGTTACGTAGATGATTTGGTTGAAGGCATCTACCGTTTGCTTTTAAGTGATTGTGTTGACCCTGTAAATATTGGGAATCCTTCAGAGATTTCAATTGGTGATTTTGCTGAAGAAATTATAAAATTGACCGGGACAAATCAAAAGGTGATTTATAAAGATTTGCCAACAGATGATCCAAAACAACGTCAACCAGATATTTCAAAAGCGAAAGCTTTATTAGGGTGGGAGCCTAAAATTGATCGAGCAGAAGGTTTGAAAAGAACTTATGCGTACTTCAAAAGCTTACCCGAAGAGGAATTGACAACTACAGCACATTATAACTTTGATAAATACATTATTCGATAATGGGATTTTTTGCGCACGAAACAGCAGTGATTGATGATGGTTGTCAGATTGGTGATGGAACCAAAATTTGGCACTTTTCTCATATTATGCCGAATTGTATAATCGGTGAACGTTGTAATATTGGACAAAATGTTGTGGTTTCTCCAGAAGTGAAGCTTGGAAGCAATGTGAAGATTCAGAACAACGTTTCACTCTACACAGGAGTGGAATGTGAAGATGATGTGTTCTTGGGGCCTTCAATGGTTTTTACGAATGTGATAAATCCACGAAGTGCGGTTAATAGAAAGAGTGAATACGCAAAAACAATTGTACGAAAAGGTGCAAGTATCGGAGCTAATGCAACAATTGTATGTGGACATGATATAGGTGAATTTGCTTTTATTGGAGCCGGAGCAGTGGTTACAAAAACAGTTCCTGCTTACGCTTTGGTTGTTGGGAATCCAGCACGCCAAATCGGATGGATGAGCGAATTTGGAGAACGATTAGAGTTTGATGCTCAGGGAATTGCTTTTTGCAAAGAAAGCGGTTCAGAATATAGATTAGTTAATAAAGAAGTATCTAAAATAGAGAAGTAAGATGCAAGACGATAGAATAATAAAATTTGCAGTTGTTGGTGCGGGACACATCGGAAAACGACATGCAGAAATGATTTCTCGTGAAGAGGAGGCAGAATTGGTTGCAATGGTTGATATCCGAACTAAAGAAGAATGTGAGGCTGAACGATTCGATGTTCCGTTTTTTAATTCTCTTGAAGATCTTATAGCATCAGGAATTGAATTTGATGTGGCAAATATTTGTACGCCAAATGGTTTGCACGCTTCTCAGAGTTTAGTCGCTTTGCAGGATAAAAAACATGTTGTTTGTGAGAAGCCAATGGGCTTGTCTAAAGACAATTGCGAAAAGGTGATTTTTAAATCATTGCAAATGTCTAAGAATGTATTTTGTGTAATGCAGAACAGATATTCACCACCTTCAGAGTGGATCAAATCTATGATTGAGGACAAGGTTCTTGGAGATACGTTTATGGTACAGTTGAACTGTTATTGGAATCGTGATTCAAGATATTATAAAGCTGGTGGATGGAAAGGAACGGCTGATTTGGACGGAGGAACATTGTTTACACAGTTTTCTCACTTCATCGATATCATGTATTGGTTATTTGGCGATATTGATAATATTCAAGGGAAATTTGCGGATTTTACACATAAAGACTCTACGGCATTTGAAGATTCAGGTTTTGTTAGCTTCGATTTTGTTGATGGCGGAATGGGAAGCTTAAATTACTCAACAGCTGTGGCTGGTCAAAATCTTGAAAGTTCAATGACGATTATTGGAAGTAAAGGTTCTGTGAAAATTGGTGGTCAATATATGAATGAAGTAGAGGTATGTAATGTTGAAGGTTATGAAATGCCTACATTACGCGAATCTAATCCAGCTAATGATTACGGCCCTTACAAAGGGTCAGCAGCGAATCATAATTATGTAATAAAGAATGTAATCGATACGCTTAAAGGTCGTACAACAGCAACAACAAATGCATTGGAAGGTCTTAAAGTGGTTGAAATAATTGAAAGAATATACAAAGTAAGAAATGAGCAACTCAGTTTATAATAAGTTAATCAATAAGGAAGCAAAACTTGCTGTTATTGGTCTAGGATATGTTGGTTTACCAATCGCATTAGAATTTGCGAGAAAAATTCAAGTAGTTGGTTTTGATATTAATGAGGAGCGTGTCGAAATGATGCGTAACAATATTGATCCAAGCAATGAGTTAGATGCTTCAGAGTTTGAAGGATGTGACATCCAATTTACAACCAAAATTGAAGATCTTAAAGATGTTCAATTCTTTGTTGTTGCGGTTCCTACTCCAATTGATGACGCAAACCTTCCAAACCTTTCTCCGCTGATTGGGGCAAGTCGTACTGTTGGTAAAGCTTTGAAAAAAGGCGATTACGTGGTCTTTGAGTCTACAGTTTATCCAGGTTGTACCGAAGAAGATTGTATTCCTGTTTTGGAAGAGGTTTCTGGATTGAAATTCAGAGAGGATTTTATGGTGGGATATTCTCCTGAAAGAATTAATCCGGGAGATAAAGAACATACTTTACAAAACGTAGTTAAAGTTGTTTCAGGTTGTTGTGATGAATCACTTGATAATATTGCAAAAACTTATGAATTAGTTGTTGGCGCAGGGGTGCATAGAGCTTCATCAATTAAAGTTGCCGAGGCAGCAAAGATTATTGAAAATACACAACGTGATGTAAACATTGCATTGATTAATGAGCTTTCTATTATCTTCAATAAACTAAATATAAACACATTCGATGTACTTGAAGCAGCTGGGACGAAATGGAATTTCTTGAAATTTTCTCCAGGGCTTGTAGGTGGACATTGTATTGGTGTTGATCCATATTATTTGACGCATAAAGCACAACAGGCAGGTTATCACTCCAAAGTGATAACGAGCGGACGATATGTAAATGATTCAATGGGATTCTATATCGGCAAGCAAACTGTTAAAAAGATCCTTGCTAAAGGAAAGCATATTCAAGATGCAAAAATTTTAGTAATGGGTGCAACATTTAAAGAAGACGTGAGTGATATTAGAAATTCAAAAGTGATAGATATCATTAACGAGTTAAAATCATTCCAAGTTCAAGTTGATTTGGTTGATCCACATGCTTCTTCAGATGAAATGGAACATGAGTATGGTGTTTCGCTAACCAAAACACCAACAAATGATTATGATGCAATTATTGTTGCTGTTAATCATAAAGAATACAAATCAATGAATGAAAGTGATTTCAGATCAATGATGAAAGATGATTTAGGAATTTTTGTTGATGTAAAAGGAATCTTCAAAAATCAGATCAATAACATGGAATACTGGAGCTTGTAATATGAGTTGGAAAAGAAATATATTGATTACAGGTGGTGCCGGATTTATTGGGTCTCATTTAGTTCGGTTAATGGTGAATAAATATTCAGATTATAGAATTGTCAATCTTGACAAATTAACGTATGCTGGAAATTTAAAAAACCTTACGGATGTTGAAGAAAAAGGTAATTATACGTTTGTTAAAGCGGATATTTGCGACCAATCAGCAATAATCAATGTGTTTCAAGAATATAGTATTACAGACGTTATTCATCTAGCCGCAGAGTCACATGTGGACCGTTCTATTGAAGGCCCGATGGAGTTTGTGATGACAAACGTGGTTGGAACAGTGAATTTGTTGCAATGCGCAAAAGATGCATGGAAAGGAGGTGAGGGACATATTTTTCATCATGTTTCAACAGATGAGGTGTACGGTTCTCTCGGTGCTGAAGGTTTATTTGAAGAAACAACTCCCTATGACCCGCGTAGTCCATATTCATCATCGAAAGCTTCTTCAGATCATTTTGTTCGAGCCTTCCATCATACGTATGGAATGAATATTAAAATTTCAAATTGCTCCAATAATTATGGAAGTCATCAGTTTCCAGAGAAATTGATTCCATTAATGATCAATAATATTGTTCACAAAAAACCTTTACCAATTTATGGGAAAGGGGATAATATTAGAGACTGGCTGTGGGTGAATGATCACGCTAGTGCAATTGATCGTATTTTTCATGAGGGCCGCATTGGAGAATCCTATAATGTTGGCGGTCTGAATGAATGGACAAACATCGATTTGGTTAAGTACCTGTGTAGATTGTTAGATGACAAATTAGGTCGAGAATCAGGTGAGAGCGAATCTTTAATTACATACGTAACAGATAGAGCAGGACATGATATGCGTTATGCGATTGATGCTACAAAGCTGGAAAATGAACTGAACTGGCGCCCATCTTTAGAATTTGAAGAAGGATTAGCAATCACAGTAGATTGGTATTTAGAGAATAATGCTTGGGTCGAAGAGATTACAAGCGGTTCTTACAGAGAATATTACGATAATATGTACGAAAATCGCTAGAATGGGGTTTCTAGATCGCCTTTTTCATAAGAAAGAAGAATTACTTCATGCGTTAGACTTGTCAATTTTTAAAGTTGATATGCATAGCCATTTGATTCCAGGTATTGATGATGGTGCAAAAACAATGGATCATACCATTGCCATGCTGGCCAAGTTTGAAAGTTTGGGTTATCAGAAGGTGATCACAACTCCTCACATTATGAGTGATTATTATCGTAACACTCCAGAGATTATTTTAGGAGGGTTGGCTGATGTTCGTAATGAAATATCAAAACTTAACCTTAATATTCAAATCGAAGCAGCTGCAGAGTATTATTTTGATGATGCATTAATGCAAAAGCTGATGAATAAAGAGCCATTATTAACTTTTGGTGATAATTATGTGCTATTTGAATTTTCATTTCATTCCAAACCGGATCAAATTGAAAAATTGTTTTTCGAATTATTGACGCAAGGTTATAAGCCTGTTTTAGCACACTTTGAACGTTATGCATACTTTCATGGTTCGGTTGAGTTGGCAAAAGAATGGCGAGAAAAAGGAATCTTAATTCAATTGAATTTTAATTCGATTTTTGGACATTATGGTCCTGAGGTTAAACGTCAAGCGGAAAGATTAATCGATTCAGGGGAAATTGACTTCGCTGCTACAGATTGTCATCGAATTGACCACTTACTTATCCTCGAAGGAAATGCGACAAAATCATACTTGCATAAGTTGAGTCGCCTCAACTTGAAGAACAACCAATTGATTTAAATTAATTCTTCAAAAACACATTTTTAATGGTGAAATATATACCATGGTAAATAAATTTGTATATTTGAAATCAAAATAGAAAAGCATGAATGTATTTGTCATATTATCAATGGTTATTCTTGGAGGAATTGGATTGTTTTTTCAATTTAAAAGAGCGTTTAGGTTGTTGAACGTATTTTATTTATTGCTTTTTGCGGTTACTTCAATATGGTCAACTACTTTTTTCTCGGAAAGTTCAATTGCACCCATTTACGCATTAATTGGGATTGTCGCAATGAATTTTGGAATGGCTCAATTCGAAGCATTAAGAAAGGGAGCGCTTCGGACGATTGTTCCGTTTTTAAGTATGATTGTATTCATTCTTATCTTCAAGGATGATGTAATCGAAGTGTCGGGGAATACCTATGGTTTTGTAAATAAGTTTTTAGTTGCGGGTGCCGTACTTTCGATTTTTGCATACGAAATTGCACGAATTAAATCAAAGGTTCTGGCAGGCTTGTTCGCTAACCTTGAAGAATCTGAGATGATCAAGTCCATTTTCATAATGTTTGTCGGTTTGACTGCATTTTTAGGATTCTTTGCGGCATCTAGTTTCGGACTTTTAGTAATAGCTGGACTTCATTTGTCTACGTCTTTTTATAGAGATGATCAGTATGGGGCGGTTACGATATCTTTCTTGGGTATTTCTGTATTGCCTTTGCTAGCTAGCTCTGCTGGTATTTCAGAGGTCAATTTGTTGAGCGGAGATGTCATAGAAGGCTTATTCTTTGGTGCTTTTGGTGCTTATTTTATTGCTAAAATCTCAAGTCTCGATAAGTTTAGTGTTACCAGTATGCTACTGTCTTATTTCATAGTAATTCTGTTATTAACCGGTTTGTTACTTCTGGATGCTGTTTATTCGAGCATGGGTGGTCTTGACGCATTTATTGGTGGAATAATAGGTGTAACGGTTGTAAACACTATTTCGGGTAAAGGATTTAGTCTTGGGGCACTCTTGATGATGCTTTTGGCTATTGGGAGCTATGTTCCACAATTTCTTGTCAATGATGAACTGGCTCAGTTCGAAAGCTTGACCGAAAATGTAAATCCTTCTGAAAACAATGAGGAGCTACAGGAGGAATTGTTGGCATTCAATGATTTACAAGGAAGTTTTGAAATGGTTAAAGATTCTTCTATTGTATCTTTTGTTCTTGGAGCAAAGGGGGAAACAAAAGGAGCGTTCAAAAAAGTTTCTGGTGAAATTGTTTTAAATGAAGATCTAAGTAAATCTAAGCTGAAAGTAAATCTAAATTTAGATGACTTTACGACATTTAATGGGTTTAGAGATGGTTCGTTAATGGAAGCGGAGTATTTTGATCAAAGGAATTATCCTGAATTAAATTATGTGAGCACCTCCATTCAAAAAGTGGATGATGTCACTTATAAAGTGATAGGGGATTTTGAAATGCTCGGCGTCAAAAAACCTATTGAAGTGAGTTTAAATCACATCAAAAATAATGGACAGGATTACCTTATTGGTGAAGGAGAGATTGATCGAACTTTATTCGGTATGAGTCCAAGTGCAACAGAAGGTAATGTTGTGACGTTTAATTATAGAGTTATGCTGAAAAAATAGCGAAAACATGATTTATATTTTGTTTTTAAATTTTTGAAATACGTATTTTTGAGGCTGAATGAATCGCCTCGGATCATATATCTTCTTTTTAACTTTGGTATTACATACCTTTAGTCAAGTTATGATTATTGGGCAATTCGCAATCAATCAAGAGTTTATCGCTGCTGAATTGTGTGAGAATAAAGACGAGCCTGAGCTGGAGTGTAATGGTAAGTGTTATTTAGCGAAAGAATTGAAAAAGGACGAAGAACGAAAGCACGATGATCAAGTTTCTAAAGTAGAAGTGCTATTGTTTTGTGAAAGTAAAATTGTTTCTGTCGATTCAATACCTGTCTTCCATGTCGATAAATCAGAAAATTCAGTTTATTTAAATCGACTTTCAGAAGGACATTATAATAATGTGTTTCATCCTCCTTGCGGATAATATTTGTTTCTCGAATAAGTGACATTAATTTGTCATTCACGCAAACATCGAGCAATCGATGAAGGTTTGCGTATATCAAAAATTACAAATATTATTTAATAGCAAATTATGAACAAGTTAATAATGGGTGTGCTTTTGAGTGCACTAGTTTTTACATCATGTAAAAAAGAAGAAGTAACTCCAGAAGAAGAAACATCAACGACAACAACAACTGAAAGTTTAATTGAGGTTGCTTCAACTACCAATGCTTCAAATCAAACCGTAAAATTATACGCTGAGACAAACGGATTAACGACTGGTTATACAAACCTTTATGTAAAAGTAACAGATGATTCTGGAACAAACGTTGAGTCTGCAACAGTTACTTTCGCACCACTAATGACTATGACATCCATGGCTCATGCCTGTCCGATTGAACAACCAGCTTACGATGCTTCTATTGGAAAGTACAAAGGTGCAGTTGTTTTTATTATGTCTTCTATGGGGGGGGATTGGACACTAGATGTTTCTGTAGACGGTACACCAGTTACTTTTGATCTTACGGTAGCTGAATCGGCGACTAAAGTTGTTGGTGCTTATTCAGGAACAGATGGAGAGACTTATTTTATATCTCTTTTAAGACCTGTAGTTTGGGAGGTTGGAATGAACGACCTTGAAGTGTTGATTCACAAGAGAGAATCAATGATGAGTTTTCCTGCCGATGATGATTTCACAATCGTTATGACACCTGAAATGATGTCAATGGGACACGGTTCTCCTAATAATATTTCTCCAGTTTCTATCGGTAACGGTCATTATAATGGTGAGATTAATTATACTATGACTGGTGATTGGAGAATGCATATGGCTCTTTCTAAAGCGGGGACTGAAATCCATTCAGACGCTTATTTAGATATCGTATTTTAATTAATGCTTTTATGGA
>JBFHHS010000030.1:0-18368 GCA_041596895.1 Crocinitomicaceae bacterium
ATGAATACACCGTATGAAGTAATGTTTTTAACCGTTCCTTCCAATACCTGTCCTTTTTCAAGTCCAGAAATAATTTGTTTCTTTTGTTCTTCAAGCTCAGCTTCAATAAGCGCTTTATGAGAAACAACAACGTTTTTAAATTCTTGGTTGATTTTAACAACTTTGAATTCCATGTTTTTACCAACATAAACATCGTAATCTCTAATTGGCTTAACATCAATTTGAGAACCTGGTAAGAATGCTTCAAGTCCGAATACATCAACGATAAGACCACCTTTAGTTCTGCATTTAACATAACCTGTGATAACCTCTCCCGTTTTAAGTACTTCGTTAACTTTGTTCCATGCACTATGTACACGAGCAATTTTGTGAGAAACTACAAGCTGTCCGTATTTGTCTTCTTGTGTTTCAACGTAAACCGGTACAGTATCTCCAACAGCTAAGTCAGGATTGTAACGAAATTCGCTAGTTGGGATAACACCTTCAGACTTTGATCCGATGTTAACTACAACTTCTTTTTTATTTAAAGATACAATAGTACCTTCGATAACTTCACGCTCAGCAATTGAATTCAATGTAGCTGTGTACGTGTCAGAAAGTTCTGCTCTTTCAGCAGCTGAATAACCGTCTAATGCTAATGCATCCCAGTCAAAATCTGCAGTTCCCTGCGTTTGTGTGTTTTTTGCCATCTTGGCTTTTTACTTTGTATTTCGAGTCGCCTAAATACTCGAAAGGATTAATAAAAACCGCTTTAAAAAAGGCTTGCGGTTCATTTAAAAATCTAGAAACTATTCCTAGAAGGGTGCAAAGATACGTATAATATCTGATTTTCACTAGTTAAGCAAAAAAAAATGGCGCTTCTATTGAAGCGCCATTTTTACATTATCATTTTTCTGTCTTATAATGCATCAGCACGTTTTTTGTATTCCAATGCTTTTTCAGAATTCCCAATATTTCTATTGATTTGGAAAAGAATCGTTAAAACGGCTTTATCATTAGGGAAGTTAGCGATGTAAGCTTCTAATGGAATTAATGCTCTTTTGTACGTTTCTTCACTTTGACTTAACAGTTTGTTGTAATTTGGATCTCCAAACTTTAATTGATTTGCTTCTGTTTTCAAATCACCTGCCCAAGTTACAAGGTGTGCACCAAGTTGGTACTGAGCATCAGCATAATCTTTATCCAATGCTAGCGCTTTGTTTAATGCTTCTTCTGCTTTAGCGTTCTCCTTTAGTTCAATGTAAATTGTTCCAATTGTGTAGTGAAGCTGTTTGTTTTCTGGGTCTGTTGCAATAGCGTCATTTAAAGCAGACTGAGCTCCAGCGGCATCTCCAGATTCAATATTTGTGTTTACTAACTCTAGTAGTAAATCACGGTTTGAAGGGTTGGTTTCTCTAGCCTTATTGATGATTGATTTTGCTTTATCCAAGTTGCCAGCTTTTCTATATGAAGAAGATGCTAAGATTGCACATGTTGTTCCTCTGTAACCAACGTTAGCAAGTTTTTCATAACCTACTGCAGCTTTCTCGAAATCTCCAGCTTTTTCGTGACATAATGATGCGTTATAAATAGCAGAACTATCCAATTCATCAATAGCGTCACTATATCTCGCTTGATATTCATAAACTTCAGCTGCTTCCTTAAATTGATCTGCTTTATATAGCATCCCCGCCATTCCATTTAACACTGATGCTTTTTGATAAACCGACGTTTCAATGTCAGATTTCATCTTTTTACCAAGTCCATATCCATGTTTGAATGCAGCGATACTTTGATCAATAGCGTCTTCACCGGCCAACTTCATAAAGTTAGTATCCTGAGATTGCATTCCCAATGTTAGAAAACTTGAGTAGATCTCTCCTTTAAGCCAGTTTGTTTTTTGACTGTCTTTTGTATCGACGTGAGCAGCGGCTAAATCAATAAATTCTTTTGCAGAGATTAATGATTTTTTTGCAGCTTCCATGTCGCCTGTCGCCATAGCTGTTATGTATTTATTCTTGTATTCAACTGCTGCGCTAGTTTCATTCTTCTTTTGTGCGAATGAAACAGTAGTAAAGGCGATAACTCCTAAAGAGAGTCCAATGTTTCTTAACGACTTATTCATAATTTAATTTGTTTTATCTTATTAGATGCAATAATTTGATTTATTCCACAGAATCATTTTCAATATCCGTGCCATTTTCAGTTCCCTCTTCGAAATCTTCAATGTTTTCATCTTCTTCCTCACTTCTAGGTACACGAGCAACTGCTGCGATTTCTGATTTACCTTTAAGGTTGATCAATTTAACACCTTGAGCAGCTCTACCCATAGTTCGGATACCATCAATATGCATTCGAATCGTAACACCAGATTTCGTGATAATCATTAAATCTTCTTCATCAGTTACATTCTTAATTGAGAGCAATTTACCAGTTTTCTCTGTGATATTTAATGTCTTCACACCTTTACCACCACGATTTGTTATTCTGTAAATTGGCTCGTCATCTTCAGGATCATTTAGGTATGTTCGTTTTCCATAACCTTTGTTAGAGACAACCATAATAGTAGAGTGGATGTCTTCTACGCAAATCATTCCAATAGCTTCATCGTCTTCTGATGTCAAGGTCACACCTCTCACACCAGCAGCGTTTCTTCCCATTGCTCTGACTTTCTCTTCATTAAATCGTATCGCTCTACCATTCGTTGTAGCAATAACGATTTCGTTCGATCCATTTGTTAATTTGGCTTCTAGTAACTCATCGTTTTCACGTATAGTTATCGCATTTATTCCATTTGTTCTTGGTCTTGAGTATGCTTCAAGGGATGTTTTCTTGATTACCCCTTGTTTAGTAGCCATTACAATGAAGTTGTTTTTAACATAATCCTCATCCTTCAAATCTTTAACATTAACGTAAGCTTTTATACTGTCATCTTGCTCAATGTTAATTAAGTTTTGAATTGCACGACCTTTACTCACTTTAGTTCCTTCTGGTATTTCAAAAACACGCATCCAGAAACATTTTCCTTTTTCAGTGAAGATTAATAGATAATTGTGATTTGTTGCAACAAATAATTCTTCCAAGAAATCTTTATCTCGGGTAGAAGACCCTTTCGATCCCATACCACCTCTGTTTTGAACCTTGTATTCAGCAAGACTCGTACGTTTGATGTATCCAGCGTGTGAAATGGTTACAACCACTTCTTCATCAGGAATTAAATCCTCAATACGCATTTCGTTTGCAGAATACTCAATTTGAGATCTTCTTTCATCACCGTATTTATCACGAACTTCAATCAACTCCTCTTTGATGATTTCAGTTCTTCTATCTTCATTTGCTAAGATGTCTTTTAAATCTGCAATTAAGATCATTAATTCATCATATTCACCTCTCAATTTGTCTTGTTCAAGACCTGTAAGGTGACGAAGTCTCATTTCAACGATAGCTTTCGCTTGAATCTCACTTAATTCAAATCGTTTAATAAGATTTTCTCTTGCTTCATCAGGACTTTTTGAAGCTCTAATGATTTTAATAACTTCATCGATATTGTCAGAGGCAATGATTAACCCTTCTAATATGTGTGCTCTTTCTTCAGCCTTTCTAAGTTCGAATTTTGTTCTTCTAATGATTACTTCGTAACGGAAATCTACGAAGTTTGAAATCATTTGTTTTAAATTCAATTGCTCAGGTCTTCCTTTTACAAGGCAGATGTTATTTACTGAAAATGAACTTTGTAAAGCTGTGTATTTGAACAGTTTATTTAAAACCACATTTGGAATTGAATCACGTTTAAGTTCATAAACAATACGCATTCCATTTCTATCTGACTCGTCTCTAATATCAGAGATACCATCAATCTTTTTGTCATTTACAAGTTCGGCAGTTTTCTTAATCATATCTGCCTTGTTCACTTGGTAAGGGATTTCAGAGACAATGATTACTTCTTTGCCAGATTTAGTTTCTTCAATCTCTGCTTTACCACGCATCACGATACGTCCGCGTCCAGTTAATAATGCATCTCGAACACCTTCATAACCATATATAGTTCCACCTGTTGGGAAATCAGGAGCTTTAACATAAGTTAATAACTCTTCACCGTCGATGTCGTTGTTTTCTAAGTATGCGATAGTACCATTTACAACCTCAGTTAAGTTGTGTGGAGCCATGTTAGTGGCCATACCAACGGCGATACCACTAGCACCATTAACTAAAAGGTTTGGGATTTTAGAAGGGAGTACAGATGGTTCTTCCATACTATCATCGAAGTTAGGAACGAAATCAACTGTTTCCTTTTCAAGGTCGCCAAGCATATCTTCAGCAATCTTACGAAGTCTTGCCTCTGTATAACGCATTGCTGCCGGACTATCGCCATCAATAGAACCATAGTTACCTTGTCCATCCACTAAAGGATAGCGTAAAGACCATGGTTGGGCCATACGAACCATAGTGTCGTAAACTGAACTATCACCGTGTGGATGATACTTTCCTAATACTTCACCAACGATTCTCGCTGATTTTTTATATGGTCGATTGGAATAGACACCAAGGTCTTGCATTCCGTAAAGTACTCTTCTGTGAACTGGTTTGAAACCATCTCTAACATCTGGAAGTGCTCTTGAAACAATTACTGACATTGAATAATCAATGTAAGCTGATTTCATTTCATCTTCGATGTTAATTTGGATTATTCTTTCTCCGTCTGCCATCTTTCAACTAATAATTATTGTGCGCCATGCAAGCGCGTTAAAAAGCAAGCTTCGAAATTAGTCAATTCAGACCGCAATTCCTTTTTCTGTAACAGGGTATTTACTAACAAAAAACTGTGGAAAATTGACGTTTTCGTTGACTTATTAACAATTTTATTCGTTATATATTTGTAAGTGATGTAAAATGTCGATTTTTACAAGGCACGAACATTGTAGATTACCTTTGAAAAGAATATTATGGAAGCGAAATTTTCACAACGAGTTAAAGATGTTATTAGTTATAGCAGGGAAGAAGCGCTTCGTTTAGGCAATGATTTTATTGGTGTAGAACATCTTCTTTTGGGTTTGATAAGGGAAGGGGACGGAAAGGCCATTGTTGTTTTAAATGAATTTCAATTGAATCTTAAAATGATTCGAAAAGAAATTGAGCAGAATTTAACCAGAAACACATCAGCTGTTAACCAGAATTTATCAAACATACCGCTGGTAAAACAAGCTGAACGTGTATTGAAATTAACATACTTAGAGGCAAAACTGCATAAGAGCCCAATGATTGGGACTGAGCATTTGTTATTGTCAATTCTAAAGAATGAAGATAGTGTTGCATGCAGTATTTTGAATAAGTACGGTGTGATTTATGGAAATGTAAAAGATGAATTAGAAGCCATGAAAGATGAAGAAATAACTCCTCGAGCTGAATTCCCTGGCGGGACTGAAGAAGAGGGTGGAGCAGAAGAGTCATTTTCAACTCCAAGAAAAAGTGCTGATCCAAAATCTAAGACGCCTGTATTAGATAATTTTGGTAGAGATTTAACTCGAATGGCAGAAGCTGGAAAGTTAGACCCTATAGTTGGTCGTGAGGATGAAATTGAACGTGTAAGTCAAATTTTATCCAGAAGAAAAAAGAACAATCCAATCTTAATTGGTGAACCTGGTGTAGGGAAGAGTGCAATTGCGGAAGGACTCGCATTAAGAATTGTACAACGTAAGGTTTCGCGTGTTTTATTTAACAAGCGTATTGTTTCATTGGATCTTGCATCTTTAGTTGCCGGAACCAAATACAGAGGCCAGTTCGAAGAGAGAATGAAGGCGGTTATGCAGGAGGTTGAGAAAAACCCTGATGTAATCCTTTTTATTGATGAGATTCACACAATAATTGGTGCCGGAGGAGCTTCTGGTTCTCTGGATGCTTCAAATATGTTTAAGCCTGCCCTAGCGCGCGGAGAGATGCAGGCAATTGGAGCTACAACATTAGATGAGTATCGTCAACACATTGAGAAAGATGGTGCTCTAGAACGTAGGTTTCAAAAGGTGATCATTGAGCCTACAAATATTGATGAGACAGTTCAAATTTTAGAAAACATTAAAGAGCGCTATGAAGATCATCATTCTGTTACTTATACAGAGGATGCTATCAAGGCTTGTGTTACGTTAACTGAACGCTATATTACGGACAGACATCTTCCTGATAAGGCAATTGATGCATTGGATGAAGTTGGTTCTCGTGTACACTTGACAAATATCAATGTTCCTCAAGAAATTTTGGATGTTGAAAAGAAAATTGAAGATTTAAAAGCGGAGAAAAATGAAGTGATTAAATCTCAGCAATACGAGAAAGCAGCTGAATTAAGAGATGTTGAACGTAAATTAATGGATGAGCTCGAAACTGCAAAGAATAAGTGGGAAGAGGAGTCCAAATTGAATCGAGTTGTTGTTACTGAGCAACATGTTGCTGAAGTGGTTTCTATGATGAGTGGTGTTCCAGTTACACGTATTTCTGAGTCTGAAACAGGACGATTAGCGACAATGGCTGATGAATTAAAAGCGAAAGTTATCGGTCAGGATGCCGCCGTGGATAAAGTTGTAAGAGCGATACAACGTAATCGTGCGGGACTTAAGGATCCTAATAAGCCAATCGGTTCGTTTTTCTTTTTAGGTCCAACTGGTGTGGGTAAAACTCAATTAGCGAAGGTTCTAGCGCAATATCTTTTTGATTCTCAAGATTCATTGATTCGTATCGATATGTCTGAGTATATGGAGAAATTCTCGATCTCAAGATTAGTAGGAGCACCTCCAGGATACGTTGGTTATGAAGAGGGTGGACAGTTAACAGAAAAAATCCGTAGAAAACCTTATTCTATTGTTTTGTTAGATGAGATTGAAAAAGCGCATCCAGATGTGTTTAATCTACTACTGCAAGCACTTGATGATGGTCACATGACAGACGGTTTGGGTAGAAAAATTGATTTTAAGAATACTATCTTAATCATGACTTCTAATATTGGAGCGCGACAACTAGCTGACTTCGGTACTGGTGTTGGTTTTGGAACTAAAGCACAATCTGATCAAAAAGAGGAGCATTCTAAAGCGGTTGTTCAAAATGCGCTTAGAAAGGCATTTGCACCTGAGTTTTTGAACCGTATAGATGACATGATTATGTTCAATTCTCTTTCTAGAGAAGATATTCATAAGATTATTGACATTGAATTGGTTAAGTTATATGGAAGAATTTCTAATCTTGGTTACTCAATTGAAATGACTGAGGCTGCAAAAGATTTTATTGTAGAAAAAGGGTACGATGAAAAATTTGGAGCACGTCCATTGAAAAGAGCAATTCAAAAATATATTGAAGATCCATTAGCAGAAGAGATCGTTAAGTCTCGACTTAAGGAAGGGGATGCAATTAAAGTTGATATGAAAGAAGGATTAACAGAGTTGATTGTTGATATCGTTAAGGGTAAGAAAAAACCTACAGCGAAAGAAGATGAAGCTAATTGATCATATTTCAAAAATTATACTACAAAAAAAGGGAAACACGAAGTTTCCCTTTTTTTGTAGTATTTAATACAGTTATTTTTGATTGTACGCTTCGATTGCCTTGCGAACACTTCCATATTTTTCAAGTAAATTTTTACAATCATCATATGGTATATTTATCGATTCTTGAATCATTCTTGTGCCGCGATCTACCAGTTTATCATTGCTTAATTGCATATCAACCATTCGGTTTCCTTTAACCTTTCCTAGTTTAATCATCAAACTTGTGCTAATCATGTTTAGGATTAATTTCTGAGCTGTTCCAGATTTCATGCGTGTACTTCCAGTAACGAATTCAGGCCCAACAACAGCGGTCATAGGGTATTTAGCTTCTGATTCAATCGGATTATTAGGGTTACAGGTTATTGCACCTGTTAAAAGTCCATGTTGATTTGCTTGTTTGAGTCCTCCGATGACATACGGTGTGCTACCAGACGCAGCAATTCCGACGACTGTATCTAAGTCCGATACATTAAACTCCATAAGGTCTTTCCATGCTTGATTCAAATCGTCTTCGGCAAATTCAACAGCTTTACGAATTGCGTAATCACCACCAGCAATTAACCCCACTACTATTCCGTGATCAACACCGAAAGTAGGTGGACATTCGCTTGCATCAACAACACCCAGTCTACCACTAGTTCCTGCTCCTATGTAGAAGAGTCTTCCTCCTTTATTCATTCGCTCAAAGCAAGCGTCTACAAATGCTTCGATTGAAGGAATGATCTTCTGAACGGTATGAGCTACAGTCATGTCTTCAGAGTTTATTCCGTTCAATAATTCTTTGGTCGACATTAAATCTAGGTTGTCGAAATTTGATGATGATTCCGTTATTTTCATTATACTAAATATGCATTGTGTTCAGTTTGATCTAATACAACTTCTACACGTTCTTTTAATGTTGTAGACAATCCTAGACCAACAAAATCTGCTTTGATTGGAAAGCGACGGTGTGTTCGATCAACAAGGGCAACTGTTTTGATCGCCTTAGTAGGAAACCTTAATATTTCAGTTAATGCATATTGCATTGTTTTTCCTGAGTTCAATACATCATCTACCAATAGAATAAAGCCATTCTTTAATGAATCAACATCTGCTGATAACGTAATTGACTCAGCCCATGGCTCTGATTTGTTAATGTTAATTTCAAAGGTATTAACCTCAAGATCAGATTGGCTTTTAATAATTGTTGCGATTTTTTCTGCGAGTATGTGACCATTACCAATAATTCCACCAATATGGATTAAATTTTCTTCAAAGCAATTCTCGATGATCTGATGTGCCAATCGGTTAATTTTCTGTTCGATTTCTAGGTGGGATAATATCTCTTGCATTTTTTAAACGATTAATTTATCTAAGGTAATTTTCGGATGTTTTCTTTTGCCCATTTATTCTTAGGGTCAATTATTAAGAGCTTTTCGTAATAGCTACGAGCTAAAGTATAATCCTCTTCTTGATGCGCCTTTAAAGCCTTTTCGCTTAGCTCATCGATTTTAATTAGGCGTAGATTAACTTTAGAGATGGAATGTTTAGGGTTGATGCGAATCGCTTCATTGTAGTATTTCTTCGCGTTCTCAATCTCTCCATTATCGTGGGCTGTATAGGCCATACTGTAATTCCACTCAGCAGACCATGGAGCATAAAGTAGTGAACCCCAAGAACAGGTAATTAATAATATAACAGCAATGGAAATCGATACTTTTGATTTAAAATTTGATGAAAGTCCTAAGAGGTATCCAATGATTAAGCCTCCTGTCATTGCTTCTAAACTTATGAAATAGCCATGGTAAAGATTTAAGTATAGTGAAATACATAAGCCAGTAATTGCCAAGAATAAAATCAAGTATCGATACTTCAATTTATATTCATCATTCGTTAAAGATTTCCCTAGAATAAATCCAAGTAAGAGTAGGTTAACACCTGAAAGCCCTAGTCCCGCGTCATTCGTTAATCCTAACTGTAGAGAGGATGTCACAATTGAGCCTAACAAGCCTAAGAGGAACAACCTCACAAAGCCCATTCTTCGTTCAAGAAAAGCCCCAAATAGCCAGAGCCCCGCGAAATTTAAAATAATGTGGGTGTAATTAATATGTATAAAACTGTTCGTTATTACTCCCCAATGTTGACCGTGATAAATTTGAATGGCATACGGAGCTCCTAATTCAGAATAGGCTTTAAAAAGTGGTGTTTCTGATTGCTTGTAAATTTGGAAAATGATGAAAATTGCCAAGCAAACCAAAGTAAGTAGAGTGGTGAACCATGGAAAAGAATATGATTTCTTCAATTTTCTGAGTTTAAAATGTTTTTTCTTTCGTTCAAAAATAAGTCCTTTTTTTCAGTAGTAATCACGTTCTGGTATGAAGTGTTTGAAAGTTATTCACGAACAATGTTAACAACATATCTAAAAAACAATTGATAAACGGTTTAGTCAACGTTAATTTTTAACTACATTTGTCCTCAATTTGTCGCAAACGTGCGAATTAGTTGAACCCCATAATTTGAGCATAAAATGCCGAAAGATAATTCGATTAAGTCCATACTGATTATAGGTAGCGGACCAATTGTGATAGGTCAAGCCTGTGAGTTTGATTATTCTGGATCACAAGCAGCTAGATCTCTAAGAGAAGAAGGTATTGAAGTAACATTAATTAACTCGAATCCGGCAACGATCATGACGGATAAAGTTGTTGCTGATAATGTTTACCTAAAACCATTAGAACCTGCAAGTATCATTGAAATCCTTGAAAAACATAATATAGATGCTGTTTTACCTACTATGGGTGGACAAACAGGATTGAACTTATGTATCAAATGTGATGAGATGGGCATTTGGGAAGACCACAATGTAAAAATTGTTGGAGTTGATATCAATGCCATTGAGATTACAGAAAATAGAGAAGCTTTTAGAGATTTAATGACAACGATTGATGTGCCAATGGCCCCTCAAGAAGCTGCAAAATCATTCTTGCAAGGTAAGGAAATCGCCCAAGAATTTGGGTTTCCATTATGTGTACGAGCTTCATATACTTTAGGTGGTGCAGGAGCATCAATTGTTCATGATCCAGCTGAATTTGATACTTTACTTGAAAGAGGATTACAATTGTCACCAATTCATGAGGTGATGATTGATAAAGCCTTACTAGGTTGGAAAGAATACGAATTGGAATTGTTAAGAGATGCAAACGATAACGTAGTTATTATTTGTTCAATTGAGAACTTTGATCCAATGGGGGTTCATACAGGTGACTCAATTACTGTTGCTCCGGCAATGACGCTATCAGATACGACATTCCAACGAATGCGTGATATGGCGATCAAAATGATGCGTTCAATCGGTAATTTTGCAGGAGGATGTAACGTTCAGTTCGCTGTTTCTCCTGATGAAAATGAAGATATCATTGCAATTGAGATCAATCCTCGTGTATCTCGTTCTTCTGCTTTGGCTTCTAAAGCAACAGGTTACCCAATTGCAAAGATTGCAGCGAAATTGGCCTTAGGATATCATCTAGATGAATTACAAAACCAAATTACTAAAACAACGTCGGCCTTGTTTGAGCCAACATTGGATTATGTAATCGTGAAGATTCCTCGTTGGAATTTCAATAAATTCCCAGGAACAAATAGAGAACTTGGACTTCAGATGAAATCTGTGGGTGAGGTGATGGGAATTGGACGCTCGTTCCAGGAAGCATTACAAAAGGCTTGTCAATCGCTTGAGATTGGAAGAAACGGTCTAGGTGCAGATGGTAAAGAGTTAACCAACCAAAATGAGATATTACACAGTTTAGAGCACCCATCATGGAATCGTTTGTTCCATGTTTATGATGCCATCAAATTAGGTATTCCATTCAAGCGTATTCAAGAGAAAACTAAAATTGATAATTGGTTCTTGAGACAAATTGAAGATATGGTCAAATTGGAAGGTAGAATTGAAAAATTCCACTTGGATACCTTGCCAAAGGACCTTTTATTTGAAGCGAAACAAAAAGGGTATGCCGATAGACAAATTGCCCATTTATTAAGATGTCTTGAATCTGAAGTGTATTCTAAGCGAGAAGAGTTTGGAATTAATCGTGTTTACAAATTGGTTGACACATGTGCTGCCGAGTTTGAAGCTCAAACACCATATTACTATTCAACTTTTGAATATGAGAATGAAAGTATAGTTTCCGATAAGAAAAAAGTGGTTGTTCTTGGTTCTGGTCCAAATAGAATTGGTCAAGGTATCGAGTTCGATTATAGTTGTGTTCACGGTGTACTCGCTGCAAAAGAATGTGGTTATGAAACGGTAATGATTAACTGTAATCCTGAGACTGTTTCTACAGATTTCGATACTGCGGATAAATTATACTTTGAGCCAGTTTTCTGGGAGCATATTTATGATATTATCAAGCACGAGAAGCCAGATGGTGTTATTGTGCAACTTGGTGGACAAACGGCTCTTAAATTGGCAGAGAAATTAGAGCGATATGGAATTAAAATTTTCGGAACTAGCTTTGATGCCTTAGATTTAGCTGAGGATAGAGGGCGTTTCTCTAAAGTGTTAGAAGATAACAATATTCCTTTCCCTAAATACGGTGTTGTTGAAAGCGCCGAGCAAGCATTGGTATTAGCAGAAGATTTAGGTTTCCCTTTGTTGGTTAGACCTTCATATGTTCTTGGTGGACAAAAAATGAAGATTGTAATTAATAAGGAAGAATTAGAGCATCACGTTGTTGATATCTTAAATGAACTCCCTGGAAACCAGATTCTTTTAGATCACTTCTTAGGTGGAGCTATCGAAGCTGAAGCGGATGCGATTTGTGATGGAGAAGATGTTTACATCATTGGAGTTATGCAGCATATTGAGCCTGCAGGTATTCACTCTGGAGATTCTTACGCCTTACTTCCTCCTTATAACTTAGGTGACTTCGTAATGCAGCAAATCGAAGATATTACACGTAAAATTGCAGTGGAATTGAAAACTGTTGGATTGATTAATATTCAATTTGCAATAAAAGATGATACTGTATATGTAATTGAGGCAAATCCTAGAGCGTCTAGAACTGTTCCTTTTATTGCTAAGGCATACGATGAACCATATGTAAACTATGCAACGAAAGTGATGCTTGGAGAGAAGAAGATTAAAGATTTCAATTTCCAGCCTAAAAAGAATGGATACGCTATTAAAATCCCGGTATTCTCATATGAGAAATTCCCAGATGTAAAGAAAGAGTTAGGTCCAGAGATGAAATCAACGGGAGAGGGGATTCTTTTCATTGATACATTGAAAGATCCTTACTTCTTAAAAATATATTCAGAGCGTAACATGCACCTTTCAAAATAATGATTGTAGAAGCAAGCGTTACCGGATTATTTAGAACACTCCTCATTATTGGTGGAGTGTTCTTACTTTTAAGATTCATTGGTCAATTTATGGTTGCCAAACGAAACATGGAGGAAGAACGGAATTTCAACTCAAATCAACGTAAGTTTGAATCTGAGAAAAAGGCTAAAAAACAAGCTGAAGGTAAAACCAGAATCCTTGGTAAAAAAATCTCAGACAATAGCAATATCCAAGATGTTGATTTTGAGGAAGTTGATTGATTATTGTTAAGCTGAGTCCATTTTTTTTTATTGTTCAAGCAACTATTTCATTGTATTCCGAGTATTTACAATAGATACGCTATACATTGAAATATTACATTTTACTATTATTCGTCTTTTTAATCTCATTCTTTGGAGTTTCTCAAAAACTTGAGAGTTACCATTGCATTTCCAATCATTGGGATGTGGAAGGCTTTATGCAATCGTTCAACCGTCGTTTTGATAATGAGGGCGTTGTTATTCAGAAAGGGGGATACCATCCATTGATAATTGCTTTTTACGGTATTATTAATTACGATCAACATCTCAAGGAAGGAGATAGTCTAAGTTATCAACGAGTACTGAATCAATATAAGTTTTTTCAAGACTCTTCCAATCTCGATTATTTTAATAATGACACAGAAATAGGATTGCCATATAGGTATAAGTTTGCCGATCTCAAATCTCCTTGGTATTCTGGTATGACACAAGGTACTGCCATCTCATATTTACTTCGTTATTACGATTTAACACATGATCAGACCGCATTAGACCTAGTTGAGAAACTTATGAAGTTTATGTTGAAAAGTGTGGAGGAAGGTGGCACTATTAGACATGAATCAGATAGTTTATCTTGGATTGAAGAATATCCAAATTCAAAACGTTCAAAATCAGTTCTTAATGGTTTTGTAAATGGATTAATTGGATTGAAAGAGTACTGTGATTTCTTTCCAGAAGATACAACAGCTAAACAGATTCATGACAAGTCTTATGCAATGCTTTTTGAAACTCTTGTAGATTTTGATAAGCCCAATTGGACATCATACAGCTTGGGAGGTAAACAAGTTTCTAAAGCGTATATGAGGTATCAATTATCGGAATTTGACCACTTGTATCATATTTACAAAGACGAAAGATTTCGATTGCAAATGATGTTATGGGCATATTTTGCACATCAAAAAATTGACAGAGAAATAAAATTCTATAAGTTTCCCGAGTTCGTTTATGCACAAAAGCTAAGTCAAATAAACGACTCTCTTTTTATTCAGGATCCAAGTCGATTTTTGAGTGGACTAGATACAGTAATCGTTGATAATGAAAAAAGACGAAATACAATTAAACTTCATTTAAAAACGAACTTCGCAAACTTCCAAAAGGATGATGAAACAAAGATTAAACGGTTAGCGTTTTATGCAGAAGGAGAGGAGGTATCATTCAATTTTAATGCTGATAGTAATAGTGTTGACCTAGTATCAGATACTGGGTTTGATGAAATTAGAATTCGATATAAACTTTTTTCTAAAAAGAAATCATTTATTGATACCATTTTCGTTCAAAACAAATTGAGTTATCAAAGTTCATTCTTTGGTTTTCATTTAGTGAATGATGTCCAAACATTAGATTCAAATGAAGTTGTGAAATTCAATCCATTTCAGCAAAATACTGGGACAGTTAAGGTATTTTATCGATTTGCCGAAAACAAACGTGAATTACAGAAAGCAAAGTTTTCAATTCAGCAAGTTTTCAATTATAAAAATGGTGAATTTAGAGCGCCTTCAGATGGTGTTTATCAGTTTTTGATAAGTTTCGATGTAAATCATCCAAAACCATACCTGCGATTAATTGATTTTGTAAAGTCGGAATAGTTTATATTCACTTTAAGTATTGCATTTCTTCTGTATTCTTTCACGACATTTTATTATCTTCATCCTCTTATTTATTGAAAATTCACAACATGAACATAAAGTCGTTTTTCACAAAGAATTGGATTCATTTTGCCATTCTCGCTGTTTTTTTAATTGTTACCGTTGCGTATTTCTCTCCTGAGTTTGATGGTTTCGGATTGAAACAGCATGATATTGAACAGCACAAAGGAATGTCGAATGAAACACAACACTTTCGTGAAGCTACTGGTGATGAACCGTTTTGGACAAATTCAATGTTTGGAGGTATGCCAACGGTTCAAATTTCAACATTGTATAATGGAAATGTATTCCAGAAAATCACGACTTGGTTTTTACGAACAATGGGGGTTCCTTCTGGAATCTTTTTACTGCATTTGATTGGGTTTTATATACTTGGTTTGTGTCTAAGAATTAAACCACTGATTGCTTTGTTTGGTGCATTAGCTTTTGCACTTTCAACCTATGAGATCCTTATTCTTCAAGCGGGACATAACTCTAAAGCAATTGCTGTTGCTTTCATGGCGCCAGTTTTAGGAGCGTTCATTCTTTCCTATCGAAATAATTGGAAGTGGGGAGTTATACTTTCAGCCTTATTTATGACATTCGAATTGTCTGCTAATCATTTGCAGGTTACCTATTATTTAGGAATGTTATTGTTTGCGATTGGTTTGTATGAATTGGTTAAAGCGATTAAGACTAAGGAGCTTAAACAATTCGCTATAACAAGTGGTGCATTGATTGGTGCTTATGTTTTGGCCTTATTTATTAATTATGGAAACATAACTGCAACAAATGATTACGCAAAACACACAATCCGTGGGGCAAATGATTTAACAATTTCACCTGATGGTTCAGAGGCTTCTAATACGGGTGGGTTAGATATTGATTACATAACAAATTGGAGTTATGGTGTAGGAGAATCGTTCACGTTTTTATCACCATATGTTAAAGGTTCTCATTCCAATGTCTTAGCTAACATGGCATTTAGAGAGCAATTGGAAGATTCTGATCGTACTTCCGCTCAAATCAAATCTGCGTTGAGTGCATCATACTTACAACCTGATGGAAGAGGAGGGATTCAAGCTAGGCCTTTCTTATTGTATTGGGGGGAGCAACCAATAACTTCTGGTCCGTTCTATTTAGGAGTTGTGGTTTTATTCATGGCGATTTTGTCGCTTGTGTTTTTAAAGGATCGTATCAAATGGGTGCTTTTTGGTATAACAATTTTAGCATTAATGCTTTCGTGGGGAAAAAACTTCATGGGGTTAACGGAGTTCTTTGTAGATAACATCCCTGGATACAACAAATTTAGAACCGTAACGATTATTAATGTTCTGATAGAATTATGTATCCCATTAATGGGGGTTCTTTTCTTACAGAAGATGTACGAAAAACGAGATGAGTTTAAAGCGAAGAAAAAGCTTTTTATTATTTCTTCCTCTGCATTTTTAGTATTCCTATTAGGAGTCACGGTGATAGGTATAGGTGATAATTTCACAAATCCAACTGAAGTGAATAACATGAGAGATATTGAGACTTTTGCTGCTGCACAGTTGTATTCAACAAATCCTCAAGAACTCGCTGAATACGGTATTGATGTGAATAATCAAGTTCAAATGCAAAGTGTAATTGAATCGCAAGTTAAACAATATGATGAATCGTATGAAGAACTTAAATCGTTCAGAGCTGAATTGTTTACAAGTTCAATGCTTCGCTCTATCGGGTTCTTAATTTTATCCATTGTTGTAATTGCCTTATTCTTCTTTACTGAGATTTCGTCAATGGCAATAATTGGTGGGCTAGTTGTCATTGTTTTAATCGACCTTGTTCCTGTAAATCGAATGTATTTAGGTTCTGAGAAAGATGCATCGGATAATTATGTCTATTGGGTGCCGGAAGCAGAAATAGCCTATCCTCTGAGTTCGCAAGAAGCGGATTTAAAAATCATGGATAATGAAATCAAACAAAACCCAGCATTGGCGGCTAAAGTGAATGAAGGTAAGTTGAAAGGAGAAAAGAAAGCGGAAGAGTTAGGTTATTCAGGGAAAGATAAACGTCGTGTTATTGATTCGTATAAATTCTCTGCTTTGAACATGAATACTAATTATCGTGTTTTTGATATGAATGGAGGATGGGGGAGTTCTCGTGCTTCTTATTTCCATAAATCATTAGGCGGTTATCATGGAGCTAAATTGCGAAATATTCAAAACTTGTTTGAATTTCAAATTTCAAAATCAAATTCAGCAGTGTTGAATATGTTGAATGTGAAATACTTCATTCAAGGTGGTTCCATGAATCCTAATCCAGGTGCTCTTGGAAATGCATGGCTGGTTAAGAAAGTGAAGACCTATGAGACTCCAGATGATGAGATCAGAGCGTTAGGCGGGAAGTACCAATTGAATAATGTCGGAAACGGTCAAATGGTTATCAACGGGAACATTGAAAAATCTCCTGTTGTTTACGGTTCTGAGGAAATGCTCTATATATCTCAAAAAGGGGATACAATGGACATTCCTTTATCAAATGGATTAACTATCGGGTTAAAAGCTTTGTTTGTTGCTGATGTAAACGGCAAGACTAATTTAGTTCCTGAACAAACGGTTGCGTTAGATACTGCAAATTCGTTCACATCAATGGTGATGATTGAAAAAACAGAAGAATTTGTTCCAGCTATCGAAGCGGTAATGTTGTCTTCAGAAGCAAAGAAATTGTCGAAGAAAGAATACTCTGGTGTAGGTTCAATTAAAATGAAATCCTATGCACCAAACAAGATCGTTTATGACGCACAAATTGACGGAAAGCAATTGGCAGTATTTTCGGAAGTATATTATGCAGATGGTTGGACAGCCAAAGTGAATGGTAAAGAAGTCGATATTTTAAAGGTCGATTATCTACTTAGAGGATTGGAATTGCCTGATGGGAAATACGAAATTGAATTTTCATTTGACATTCCTAAGATTAAAACTTCTAACACTTTTGCCGTAATCGGGACAGTATTCCTTGCACTCTGTATTGCTTTTGGATGTTGGAAGTTTCCGTCAACAAAAAATGACAGTGAGGAAAAAACAGCTTAATGAAATTACTTTTTATAGGTAACGCCAACAGTTTCTTAATCATTAGTTTAGCGAAACAGTTAAAGAAGTTTGACCCTTCCATAGCAATCGACATTCTTTCATCGGAGCCTGTTTTGGATAGCAATTCTCCATTTAGAAATGTTTACTGTAAAAAGGTGTCATCATCCTTTGCAACGATGAAATATGTTAAAGTGCTTTACTTTGCCTGGTCTTATCGCAAACTATTAAACACGATTTCAAATGGCTACGATGCGGTTCATATTTTCTACATCTCTTCCATTTATAGATTAGTTTGGAAACAGATTAAATCGAAGTCTAAACGCGTGGTATTGACTGTATTTGGAAGTGAATTTTATCGCTCTTCTCAGGTTCAAAAAAAGATGATTGCTAAATTGGTTCGTGAGTCTGATGTAATTACAAGTTCCAATGACAGTACTCTAAAATCTTTCCTAACTTATTACAATGCAAAATTGGAAAAGTCATGTATTGTATATTTTGGACTTTCCATTCTTGATGAAATTGATTTACTCACAGAGAAGGAG
>JBFHHS010000031.1:0-18046 GCA_041596895.1 Crocinitomicaceae bacterium
ATTAAATGATTTTGTTACTATATATCCGGTGTTAAATGTGCCAGAATTGAATTTACAGGATATTGTTATTTATCCGAATGTAATTTCAAAAGGCCAATCAATCTTAATTAAAGGCGTTAACAATAATACAAAGAGTGTTTTTCAGTTTAGGCTCGTTAACACTCAGGGCCAATTCATAAAGGACTTGTTTTTTAACAGGAATGGCAATGTACTAATCTCAGAATCCCTTAACTATGATTCTGGGCTGTATTACTTGTTAGTTAATGAGAAAACGTACAAAATAGTGATATCAGAATGAAGTATTTAGTTATATGTCTATTGCTTTTAAGGGCCTTATTTTCGGTCTCTCAAACCCTTACAGATGTGGCGTTGACGCAAGGTGTCACTCTAAATCAACAAGCGGAAGGCCATGATGGAAACGGAATGTCTTTTTATGATTTTGATAATGATGGATGGGACGACTTAACTTTTCCAACGCAAAATGATTCCATTTCTTTTTACCGAAATGTTAACGGCTCATTTATAAATACAGGGTCTTATTTGTATGCACCAGGTTCGGTTCGACAGGTTTTATGGGCAGATTTGAGCAACGACGGGATCATAGACTTATGTGTGTCTTATGCTGATCTTGGGGTTAGGATATACGAAAATGATGGGAATTTTAATTTTACCGATATTACTTCAGGGTCAGGGATTTTAACAATAAATGACAGTTATGGAATAAGTTGTGCTGATCCTGATTTAGATGGAGATTTAGATCTCTATGTGAGTTATTATACGTTTCAAACGTCAAATTTGTATTATGAAAATCAAGGGGATGGAACTTTTATCGAATCAGGAAGTTCAAACAATATTCATAATGAATTGAACCCCACTTTTATGGCATCTTGGTTCGATTATAATAATGATGATTTAATCGATTTACATGTAATTAATGATAAAAATGCTTCAAATGATGCTTTATATAGGAATTTGGGATTAAATCAATTTACTGATGAAGCTGTAGCGTTAGGGGTTTCTAATAATGGTCATTATCCAATGACTTCATCCATCTCAGATTTTAATAATGATGGCTTTCAGGATATTTTCGTTACCGATATTTCGGATGGCTCAATTGTTTTTGGAGTACAGGTTGGAAATAAACTATTTAAGAATCAAGCAGGGAGTAGTTTTGTTAATGTTGCTCCACAAATGAACTTAGATACTAACATTATGGCATGGGGTGCACTTTGGGTTGATTATGATAATGACTGTTATGAAGATCTTTTTGTAGCTACCTCATTTATTAATACAAATGTTCATCCTGATGCAACATCTTTGTTGTTTAAAAATAATGGGGGGAATAGCTTTACAAAAATTTTAGATTCTATTAATGGGGATATTACCAATTCAGCGTACTGTCCGGTTAAGGGTGATATTAATAATGATGGGTTTTATGATATTGTTGTTTTAACTGATTCAGTAGATCCAAACGTTTTATTAAATAGTGGGAATAATGGGAATGGATACATTAAAATTACCCCTGTTGGAATTGTTTCTAACAAACAAGCCATTGGGACTAAAATAAAGGTTTATGCTGCAGGTGAAACTCAGTATCAGACAGTTTTTTGTGGCACTGGGCTATGTGCGCAGTATTCACAACATATGATTTTTGGTGTGAAGAATGCCGCTGTCGTAGATTCAATTGAAGTTATTTTCCCAAGTGGAATTGTTGTGAAGAAGTACAATCTCGCAATTAATCAAGATTATACAATTTTGGAACAGGTGTTCGAACAAGTTGAACTTGCTTCAGGAGCAGATACCGTTTATTTATGTCAGGGAGATTCTATTATTATTGGCGTAGAAGGATACTCGAATTATTCTTGGAATAATGGCAGCACGGATTCCTTAATTGTTGTTTCAAGTCCCGGGGTGTACCAATTTCAGGCTTCAACGGTTATTTTAGACACTATTTTTGAATCAAATGAATTAACCGTAATCTGGGATAATTTCCCAGGGTTACAAGAGGTAATAACGAATCCTTCTTGCGGTACGGAAAATTTAGGTGAGGTTAGTATTCTTTTAATTAATTCGAATGATTCAATTTCAACTATTATTTGGAATACTGGTGATCAAGAGTTTTGGCTAGATAGTTTGGCCGAAGGGACTTATTCTTATGAAATTATTACCGCAAATAATTGCCTAGTAAATGGTTCGGTGATTTTAACTGAAACTGCTCCGTTTGATGTACAGTTCATTACAACACCAGCAACTGATACTGACGGTGGTTCGATTCAGTTTTTTGAGTTTGGAGGAGTTCCAGGTTTTACATATGTACTGAACGGGCAATTAGAGAGTAACTTTATCGATAGTTTAAGCGCTGGCACTTATGAGATAACTATAGAAGATGCAATTGGTTGTCAGGTTACTGTAATATTTACAATCAATGATGAATCCGTAGCAGATATATTTGAAAACACACAACTATCTAAAGTTTTTTATAATAATGGAACTATGGTTCTTTGTTTAAATGAAGATCTGGATCAGGTTGAAATATATGATATGAATGGAAAAATAGTTCAGATTGAAGATGAATGGATTGAACAAGCTGATGGATGTATTGTAAACCATTGTAATTTAAAACAAGGATTATATCAAGTTTATATTAAAACAAAAAAGAGCCAGTTTTCAGAGACTGTTTTTATTCCATAAGGTTAATTTATTTCTCTAATTCTTATCGCCTCTTTTATGCTTTTTGAATTAAAGGTATATTTGTCTGTACACTTGAATATTTATCGATGAATTCACACGCAAAACAATTATCAATTTACAATTCTTTGAAAGGAGAGAAGGTCATTTTTACGCCATTGAAAGATGGTTTTGTAGGACTTTACGTATGTGGACCAACAGTCTATAGCAATGTGCACCTTGGTAATTGTAGAACTTTTATCTCGTTTGATATGGTCTATCGTTATTTAACGCACCTTGGATATAAAGTTAGATATGTAAGAAACATTACCGATGTTGGCCACTTAGTAGATGATGCGGATGAAGGAGAGGATAAAATTGCAAAGAAAGCGAGACTGGAACAATTGGAACCTATGGAAATTGTTCAACAATACACGTTGGATTTCCATAAAGTAATGGACCAATTTAATAGTCTTCCACCGAATATTGAACCTACTGCAACGGGACATATCATTGAACAAATCGAAATGATTCAAGCAATCATTGATAATGGTTTTGGATATGAATCAAATGGTTCGGTTTATTTTGATGTGGAGAAATACAATGAAACACACCCTTATGGTGAGCTTTCTGGTCGAAAGATTGAAGATTTAATTTCCAATACACGTGATCTTGATGGGCAAAGTGAAAAACGAGCACCTCTTGATTTTGCTTTGTGGAAAAATGCTTCATCAGAACATATTATGAAATGGCCTTCCCCTTGGGGAATTGGTTTTCCTGGTTGGCACTTAGAATGTTCTGCAATGAGTACAAAATATTTAGGTGAAGAGTTTGATATTCACGGGGGGGGAATGGATTTAAAATTCCCGCATCATGAATGTGAAATAGCCCAAGGAACTGCTTCAAATGGAAAATCTCCAGTTCATTATTGGATGCATGGAAATATGTTGACATTAAATGGAAAGAAGATGAGTAAATCAACAGGAAATTCAATTTTACCACACGAGCTATTCTCTGGTAACAATAACTTTATGGAGAAACCATTCGACCCAATGGTTGTGCGTTTCTTTATGATGCAAGCACATTATCGCTCTACATTAGATTTTACTTCTGAAGCATTGTCTGCAGCAGAAAAGGGGTACATACGATTGACTGATGCTTTGTCGACTTTAAAAACGCTTAAACCTGGAAGCGACTCTTCTTTGAATGTTCAGGAAATAATTGATAGTTTCTATAACGCAATGAATGATGATTTTAATGCACCAATTTTAGTGGCAAATTTGTTTGAGGCGGTTAAGTTCATCAACTCTGTTAACGATGGTAAAGCAACAATCACTTCTAAAGATTTAAAAATCCTTCAAACTGAAATGAATGCATTTGTAGTCGATGTTTTAGGACTTAAACAAACTGTAGCAGGAGGAGAGGATAAATTAACTCCGGTGATGGATTTGGTTCTGGATTTAAGACAAGAGGCAAGAACAAATAAGGATTGGACTACCTCAGATAAAATTAGAGATGGACTGGCAAATGCTGGAATTACTGTTAAAGACTCCAAGGAAGGTACGACTTGGAACTAAATCTTTTTATACTAAAAAGTAGTATTATTACTGCACAAAAAAATTGAACAACTAAATTGACTTCTTTTCACTCATCGTTTTATATTTAAATGGTGTTTTGTCAATTCTTAACTATTATAGATGATTTCTTCAGAACACGATAAAAAACTATTTTTAATTGATGCTTACGCTTTAATTTTTAGAGCATATTTTGCATTTGCTAAGAACCCAAGGGTTAATTCAAAAGGGCAAAACACTTCTGCTGCCTTTGGATTTACAAATGCGTTAATCGATGTCATTAAAAATGAAAAACCAACTCATTTAGCTGTGGTTTTTGATCCTCCTGGAGGATCCGTAAGTCGTAGAGAGGAGTTTACCGAGTATAAAGCTCATCGAGATGAAACTCCGGAAGGTATTGTTTCTATGATTCAGCCAATCAAAGATATTGTAAAGGCATTTAATGTTCCTATCTTGGAAGTGGATGGTTTTGAAGCAGATGACACAATTGGTACATTGTCAATTATTGCAGAAAAAGCAGGTTTTACTACCTACATGATGACTCCTGATAAGGATTATGCTCAATTGGTTACGGATAATGTTTTTATGTTTAGACCGGGTAGAAGTGGGAATCCTGCTGAAGTCTGGGATAAGGCAAAAGTTCTAGAGAAATTTGATGTTGAAAACGTAAAACAAGTGATTGATATCCTTGGATTACAAGGTGATGCGGCAGATAATATTCCGGGAATTCCTGGGATTGGTCCAAAAACGGCATCAAAATTATTAAAGCAATACGGATCGGTAGAGGGAATTATTGCGCATTCTCATGAACTAAAGGGAAAACAAAAAGAAAACGTAGAAAATTTTGCTGAACAAGGGTTGATGTCGAAATCATTAGCTACAATAATAACGGATGTAGATGTTGAGTTTAATGAAGAAGATTTAATCATGTGTGAAGTCAATCCTGATGCTGTACGTGATATATTTACTGAACTTGAGTTTAGAAACCTGGCGCGGCGTGTTTTAGGTGAAGAAATAGTAGTTTCTTCAGCGCCAATTATGGATAATAATGGTCAAATGGATTTGTTTGGTAAACAAACCGTGGCTGAAGAGATTAAACCTACTGAACCAGAAGATTATAAAACGATTTCCTCAGAAAAACACAGTTACCATTTGATAAGTACGCCAAATGAGCGTAAAGAATTATTAGATCTCTTAATGAAACAAAAAAAGGTGTGTTTTGATACTGAAACAGACAGTTTGGATTCATTGCATGCGAACTTAGTAGGAATTGCATTCAGTTATAAAGCAAAAGAAGCATTCTATGTTGCAGTACCTGCGGATTTTGATGAAGCAAAGATAATTGTTGAAGAGTTCAAACCTTTTTTCGAATCTACCAAAATTGAGAAAATTGCACATAACATTAAGTATGATATTAAAGTAATTAATCGTTATGGTGTAGAGGTGGAAGCGCCTACATTTGATACTATGATTGCCCATTATTTGATTAATGCGGATTCGAAACAGAACATGGACTTCTTGGCTGAGTTTTACTTGAAATATAAACCGGTTTCAATCGAAACACTCATAGGTAAGAAAGGTAAAAACCAAAAATCAATGGCAGATTTATCGCCTGAAGAGGTGTACGAATATGCATGTGAGGATGCGGATATCACGTTCCAGTTAATGGAGGTGTTTGAACCAGAAATTCAAAAAGAACATTTGAAAGAATTGTTTTATAACATGGAAATGCCTCTGGTAGATGTTCTTAAGTCAATGGAGCAGGAAGGTATTGCTATCGATTCTGAAGGGTTGAAGAATTATTCGATTGAACTAGGTAAAACACTGGAAGAGTTAGACGCTTCAATCAAGGAAGAAGCAGGAATGGATTTTAACATTGATTCGCCTAAGCAATTAGGAGAGGTCTTGTTTGATCATATGAAAATTACCACAAAAGCGAAAAAAACCAAGACAGGGCAGTATAAAACTGGGGAAGATATTCTTCAAAAATTGGTACATACTCACGCAATCATTCCCATGATTTTGGATTACCGCCAATTGAGAAAGCTAAAGAATACGTATGTTGATCCATTGCCGACCCTCATGGATGAAACTGATGGTCGTATTCATACAAGTTACATGCAAACTGTTGCTGCAACAGGCAGGTTGAGTTCAAATAATCCTAACTTACAGAACATACCAATTCGATCTGATAAAGGAAAAGAGATTCGTAAATCATTTATTCCTCGTGGTAAGGAATTTAAATTGATGGCAGCGGATTATTCTCAAATTGAATTGCGAATTATCGCTGCATTGAGTGAAGATGATAACATGATCGAAGCATTCCGAAGCGGAGTTGATATTCATAAAGCAACAGCATCAAAGGTATTTAATGTTCCTTTGGATGAGGTAACACGCGATCAACGTAGTTCTGCTAAAGCAGTCAATTTTGGGATTATTTATGGTCAATCTGCATTCGGATTAGCACAGAATTTGAATATTTCTAGAAAAGAGGCAAAGCAAATTATCGATAGCTATTTTGAACAGTACCCAACGATTAAGGGGTATATGGATGGCGCTGTGGCGAAAGCAAGAGAAAACGGCTATGTTGAAACAATTATGAAGAGAAGACGCTACTTAAGCGATATAAATTCTGCAAATGCGGTCGTTCGTGGTTTCGCAGAAAGAAATGCGGTAAACGCACCTATTCAAGGTTCTGCTGCCGATGTGATTAAGTTAGCAATGATTGGTGTTCATGGTGCAATGAAAGAAGCAAATTTGAAATCAAAAATGCTTCTTCAAGTACATGATGAACTTGTATTCGATGTTCATGAAAGTGAAATTGAGCTAATGCAAGATCTCGTTAAAAAGGAAATGGAATCTGCCGTTGAACTCACCGTTCCCATGGAAGTTGAAATGGAAGTGGCTGATAATTGGTTAGACGCCCATTAAGCTTACTTTCTATCTGGCTCTGGAATTTTTTTCCATTCCACTCCTGCGATGATTTCGTCAAATAGCTTTTCTAAGGCTAATAACTCCGTAGGATAACCGTAACGACGTTTTACCTCTTTATGTTCTCCATCAATTACAATGGAAGTAGTTGTAGAAGGTAAATCCGTGATTCCCGGATTATCATAAACATCTTCCATGTTCAGGTAATTTATGTCTTTCGCTTTTTGAATTAATGCAGCAATATTCTCTTTCGAAATATGACCGGAATGCATGCCTTCCAATTCAACATTTCTAATGCCATGATAAGTTGCATCTCCATTTGAATAAATCTTCAATTCATAAACAGGACATGTTCCATAACAATAACCACGCTTAATTGTTGCAAATAAATTGGCCTCATCTAGTTCTGCTGGTTTTTCAGCAAGTTCTGATTTACTTTCAGGAGAGGTTGTTTTTATTGATTCGGCATTATCGTTTGCCTTATTTTTTGAAGTTGCACAAGATGTTACTAATGCAAGAATTGCTATAAGGGAGAATAAGTTCTTCATCATGTTCTTAATTTTATCTAAAGGTATTGTTTTCTCTTGAATTGCAAATAGTTTGCCAGTAACGGCTGTTTTGTATATTTAAACATGCAAAAAACGATACTTTTTACAATTGCTCTTGTTTTATTTGGCTGCCAACAACAACCGGTGGATCAATCAAACAAGGAGAATGAACAAATTATTATTCCCGTTACCTTGACTTTAGAAGAAGCAGAACGTTTGGTAAACTTACCTTTAGGTTGTATAGATACTGAATACCCTAACAAACTCAATCAAGTGATAAGTTCTGATGCTGATTTGCAATCACCTCAAGAATTACACCCAGCGTTTTATGGATGTTTTGATTGGCATTCTGCTGTTCACGGGCACTGGTCGTTGGTGAGGTTATTAAAGTCTTTTCCGGAATTGGAAGAACGATCGGTAATTATTGAAGGTCTTAAAAAGCACATATCCAAGGAAAATATTTCGGGAGAAATGAGTTATTTCGAGTTAGAAACAAGCCAAGGGTTTGAGCGCATGTATGGCTGGGCTTGGTTGCTTAAGCTTTCTGAAGAACTTCATACATGGGATGTCCCTGAAGCAAAAGATTTGAACGAAAACCTACGTCCGCTTTCAGAATTAATTGCCAATAGAATTGTAGAGTTTTTACCGAAATTGAATTATCCTATTCGCGTTGGAACACATACAAATACGGCATTTGCATTGACAATGGTGCATGATTATGCAATAGCTGTGAATAATGAGGAATTATTAAATGTGGTTAATGAAAGGGCTCGATATTATTATGAATCTGACGTGAATTGTCCTTTGTCTTGGGAGCCAAGTGGCTACGATTTTCTTTCTCCTTGTTTAGAAGAGGCCGATCTAATGCGACGCGTTTTAAGTAAATCGGAATTTAAATCTTGGTTTGATGCATTTTTACCGCAATTAACGGACACTGAGTTTAAGTTAGAACCAGGTATTGTTTCTGATAGAAAGGATGGACATTTAGTGCACTTAGATGGATTAAATTATAGTCGCGCTTGGTGTTTATACGGAATCGCTGAGACATTGCCTGAATATTCACATTTAGTGGATATAGGGAATGAGCACATTGAACATTCACTTCCATCTTTAACAGATGGTAATTATGAAGGGGGGCATTGGTTGGCCAGTTTTGCATTGATGTCTCTAACACATTGAAAAAATTAAGAAGGTGTTTCTAAAGGAACACAATTGGTGCTGCATTTAAATAGTGAATCGATATTAATAATTACGTCAAATTTGTTAGTAGTTTTAAATCTATGAAGTCGACTGCTCGGTTTTTATTAAAATTGATTTACATACCACTAATTCTGATTGTTTGTATTGAGGTTTCTTTTTTAATTGTTGGTTATCGCCCGTATAAAAATCTCGATTACAAAGTGAGGTCTTCACCTGCTTATCCATTTAAGGGGAGTGAGGAATTTGGCTTTCAATTAAATGAGGGTAAATTCAATATAACGCTAAACAATAAAGTTTCTTTTACAGCAAATCATTCAAAGAATGGGTGTAGGGTTTCAAGTAATGATTCGAACTTTAAACTTTTAGAAAATACGGTGTTTTTAGGTTGCTCATTTACCTATGGTTATGGAGTTAATTATGAAGAAACTTTTGCGTCAAAAATTCAAGCTGAAAATGATGACATTGTGGTTAAAAACTACGCAGTTCCTGGTTATGGTACCGTTCAGTCTTTATTGCAGTTGCCGATCATTCTAAAAGAAAAAAGTTTTTCTAATGTTGTTTTGTGCATTTCATCTTACCATTTAATGCGTAATACATTGTCACAAGAATTCAGGTCAAATTTGCGCATTGGCTTCGCGAATTCCAGCAGTAAGATTGAAAATTCAATGAAAGGGGCAAGGTTTCCGTATGTTCGAGATACATCATTGCAAATTCTTTATGAAAACTGGGATGAAATCTATAAGAACTTACCTCTTAGGGAGTATTTAGCGTCTGTTAATTTTATTCAAAACACACGTGATAGAATTCAGGATGAACAAATCAAGGATATTGAAATAACTTCTCGAATGATTGATGAAATGTATCGCATGTGTCAAGAAAAAGGTGTGAAATTTATGGTGGTTTGTTTAGACGATTCTGAGGAGATGAGTATTATTGAGAAGTCTCTGAATCAGATTCCATGGTTAAATGTGTCGTTCAATTTTAACAGCAAGTCCTTGACTTTCTTACCTTTTGATAGCCATCCAAATGCTAAAGGTCATAGTTACATTCACCAGAAAGTGAGTCCATTTTTAAAAGAGGTTTTAGCAGGAAATGAATAGGGTAGCGACAACTAGTATTGGGATGCTCGTGTCTATTATTTTGGGTGCTTTTGCATTTTTAAACCTGGACTTCCGACCTCATTTTTCTCCTTACGGTTTGTCTTCAGATGATTTTCGATCAGAATACGAATTCGCAAACTCAACTTTTATTCAAGATTCTTTTCCTAAACAATTTATTCTAGTCCTGGAAAAAAAACAGGGATGGAAAACATATGATGATTTTCTACAGATCGATCGTATCACGAAATCAATTCAAACGGACAATCAATTTGAGCATGTTTCTTCTGTATCGACGATTGCTATTCCGAAGAAGGGGTTGTTTGGTTACAAAACGGACACGCTTTTAAAATTGAATTCCGAAGCTAGGTTTTTAAAATCCAGAGTGTATATTGAATCCCTGCGAGAAATTGAGTCCAAATTTCTTTCAAAAAACAAAAAATACACGTTAATCTTTGCCACGCCCATTCATGAGAATGCTCATTTACGATTGGATAAAATTGACTTATTAGTTGGAAATGATGTAAAATGTAGTTTTTTGAACACGCATAATTCGGTAGAAATGAATCGTGCTGAAATGATAACAGAATCATTGTCAATTGCGGCATTTGCCCTTGTTGTTGTCTTTATTTCGTACTATTTGTTTACCTCTAGTTTTTCTGGTCTTATCATGATTTTTGGATTCGTTGGTTTCAATTTGGGAATCACTTTTTGTATTCAATTTTTATTGAAAATCCCATTTAGTATTGCAATGATTAGCATTCCTTGTATTATAATAATATTGTCTTTTTCTGACTTGTTACATGTGTTTTACTTACAATATAAATTCAGGGAATCTTGTAAATCAGACGACGCACTTAGATCACGTATCAAGAATAAAGTTGGAACGCCAATGTTCCTAACATCTGCAACCAATTTGATTGGATTTGTTTTAATTTTCTTTCTTTCCTCAACCCTAGAATTAACAGAGTTAGTTTTGATATCGATTGTTGGTGTTATCTCCGCCTATATCAGTTCCAGATTTATCCTTATACCGATGATGACCAGAAATTTTGTTTTTATTAAAAAGGTGAGGAAAAGACCGAGAACGAATGGTTTTAGTAAGAAAGTTTATGCATTAAGAAAGTTAGTTGTGTCTTTTTCAATTGGAATAACTCTATTGCTAAGTGCATACGTGCTTTCAAATTATAAAGTTGATTTTAAGACAAAAAACTATATTTCAAACCGTGATAGCAACATCGAGGTTAAAGAGGTGTTAGCAAATCATTTTTTTGGTGAAAAAACAATTGAAATAATGGTTGAATATAACGAAAAGACAAATCCTTGGACTATAACCAGCCAATCCCAACTACAATCCATTGAGCAGTTTATAGATTCAACCTTTACTCCAAAATTTATGGTCAGCACAAATAACTTGGTTAGACGTTACAATTTGATTGAGTCTTTTGGGCATTCTAAAGCATATGCGTTGCGAAAAAGTTTGAAAGGGGAAGCAATTGTACCATTTATTCAAACACTCGGTGGTAAAGGTATAGTTTCAAGGGATGGGGTAAAGACAAAGGTGAGTTTTGGAGTACTTTCTAATGGGTTAAATTCTGATCTTGAAAGGTACAATCAACTTGAGGATAAGTTAAAGGAGATATCAAACGCAAAGGTTAAGTATATTTTACGAAGTAAGGCTGTAGAGTCTGATCGTGCCATTGAGAATTATTCATGGAAAATCCTGATTGGATTGATGATGGGGATTCTTTTATCTGCATTAATTATAGGATTAATGAATAAATCGATTTCATTAGGAGCAGGCACTTTTATTGTCAATCTTATTCCATTATTGATTGGACTTTGTTTACTGCTGAACCTAGAAAGTCAAATTAATCCGCAGTCGTTGTTTTTGATGAGTATTTTAGTTGGTATCAGTTTAGATGATTCAATTTATTTGGGAAGCTATCGCAATAGAAAAAAGGAGGATTTAATAACCTTCCCTTTATTAGTAACAAGTGTTGTTCTTGGTCTTGCATTTACAACTCTTTATTTTTCAAGTTATATTTGGCTTAAAGAGTTTGCCTTAATATTCGCAATTGGAGTATTTAGTGCTTATTTTTTAGACATTTTTGTGTATCCATTATTTATGAAATTGAATAAAAAACAAAGTGAATAGTTTTGTTATTATTTTCTGGGTCGTTTTAAACTTGTTACTACTCTTGTATATTTTGCAAGAGTTTATATTGGCAGTTTCAGCGATAAAAAGTAAGGTTGACGCAAAACCCGCCGGTCAAAAAAGTTACCCCTTTGTAACAATTCAACTGCCTCTTTTTAACGAACCTTTTGTAGTAGAAAGATTACTGAAATCTTGTGCAAATATCGATTATCCTGCCGATAAATTAGAAATCCAAATATTGGACGATTCGATTGACGAAACACCTCAAATTATTGAAAGTTATTTAAAAGAATACAATGGTAAAATTACCTTTTCTCATGTTCGTAGAACTAATCGTATTGGATTTAAAGCGGGAGCATTAGATTATGGACTTAAAGAATCTATTGGTCAGTTTGTCGCTATTTTTGATGCCGACTTTGTACCTCATCCTGATTTTTTGTTGCAGACAATACCGCACTTTCAAAATAAAGAAGTGGGTGTTGTACAAACTAGATGGGGACATATAAACGAGAACGATTCCTTGTTAACTCGGGCGCAGGCAATAATGTTAAATACCCATTTTAGTGTTGAACAATTGGGACGAACAGCTCAGAATGCATGCATAAATTTTAATGGAACTGCTGGAGTATGGAGGAAAGAATGCATTGAAGATGCTGGAGGTTGGCAAGCAGATACCTTAACCGAAGATTTAGACCTGAGTTATCGTGCACAATTAAAAGGCTGGAGGTTTCAGTATTTGTTTGATGTGATTTCACCAGCAGAATTGCCAAGTTCATTTGGAGCATACAGAACGCAACAGTTTAGATGGTCAAAAGGTGCCGCGGAGTGCTTGAAGAAGAATTTGAAAGGAATACTTGATTCAGGATTAAACCTTAAGAAGAAATTTTTTGGTGTGTTTCATTTATTGAACTCTTCACTTTACTTGTTGGTGTTTTTACTCTTATTAATAAGTCCTATTGTTTATTCGATTCAATTAAATAATCAAGTTTTAGCGGATCGTTTTAGTTACCTATTCCCAATAGGAACTGTCGTTATGGCGATGTTAATTATTGTGTTTTCCATCGGACATTTTATGAAACAAAAAATGACTGCGAATAAGGTTCTTTGGTTCTTGCCTTCGTTGATTACATTTTTTGGAATGACAACAGGAATTTCAGTTTATATGGCTAAGGGAGTTTTGGAAGGATTTAGAGGTCAAAAATCTGAATTTATTAGAACTCCTAAATACGGAACTTCAAGCCAAGTAAAAAGAGAGAAACGTAGACAAAGACTTTCCTTGGTAATGCTTTTTGAAGTGTTGTTCTTCTTATATGGAGGGTTTACTATTTATCGAGGAATAGCTCAATATAATTTACTGGTTATACTTTATGGGTTGATTTTATTGATGGGGTTTGCGCTTACATTGTTTTTCTCAAATTGGAACTGGAAATGGAAAAGATAAAAACAATGGTTTTGAAGAGTACGTTAGTACTATCCTTAGTGGCCTATTTTTTTATTGCATTTCACATTAAAAGAACGGATCATTTTGCTTTGTTCAGTATTTTCTCGGGCTTGGTATTTTGTTACATTTTGGTTTATGTTTATCGAAAACAAGTAATGAAACTAACCATGTTGTTTTTTATTAGTGGACTTTTGTTTCGGTTAGTTTTTACAACGGCATCACCTAAATTATCCGACGATTTTTTCCGTTTTACTTGGGATGGAGAGTTAATTAGTGATGGTATTTCACCATTTTCGTTTAAACCAAAAATGTACAAGAGTCAATTCAAGGATTTTCCTGATCTAATTGACAAGTATGAGAAATTATTGGAATCAAACACAGAGGACTTTCCACAAGGAATGAACTCAAAACAGTATTATTCGATATATCCAACGTTCAATCAAGCTGTCTTTTACGCTTCCTCATGGGTGTCTTCTCCAAATGAATGGAACCTAACCTTCATGAGGTTACTTTTGGTTATAGCCGAGGTTGTTTCTTTTTTTATGTTAAAACGTTTACTTGTTATTTATGGGAAATCAGAAAGCATAGCTTTTCTTTATTGGTTAAATCCACTCGTGATTATAGAAATCGTAGGAAACCTGCATTTCGAAGGATTTGCAATTATGTTTATGTTAGTTGGATTATGGCTTTTGGAAAAAAATAGACAAACAACTTCAGCTATTTCAGTGGCCTTAGCTGTTGCAACAAAGTTAAATCCCATTTTTTTTCTCGGTGCTGTTTATACGCAGAATGGGTTCAAAAAGAGTATGCAATATGGTATTTTAGTCGTATTGTTCGTTTTAGGCCTGTTTGCTATAATTTTTAATGTTGAATATTTTCAAAATTTCATGAAAAGCTTCGGACTCTATTTTGCTTGGTTTGAGTTTAACGGGGGGCTCTACGAATTTTGTAATCAATTGAGCAGGGTGGTTTTAGGTTACCTTATTTCTGATAAATTAAGTCTAATTTTTCCTGTAGTAACGATCCTTTTAATGTTGCGAGTAACGTTTTACCATAAGACTTTAATTACAGCGGATAAGTTAGCCCTATTGTTTTTTATTTATTTTTCGTTTTCTCCAATTGTACATCCATGGTATGCGTTGTTACTTTTACCATTTGGAATTTTAAGTGGACGGTTTTATGTAATAATTTGGACAATTATGGCCTTTTTCAGCTATTCGGCCTACAAAGTGGATGGATTTAATCAAGATCTTTGGGTGGTGTTTTTAGAATACTTAATTGTATATAGTGTGTTCATATTGGAGTATAAAACAACGGTATTCTCTAGCCTTAGAAAATCAATTTTTACTTAAAGTGTACTTTCCAACCACGACTTTCCATTACTGTTGTAAAGGTATGTAGTTCTTTTGCACTTGATATAGACTCATGTATATTTACAAATGTTGCTGATTCCACATTAATTTCGGGGTGCAATTCATAAGGAAAAGTATACCCTTTAGATGTTTCATAAGCTTCCGAAAAAGCAATCCACTTGCGCAATAAATGAATGGATTCGTTATCTGTCAACTTGAAATCTGAAGATGAAATAGAACAATAAAAATCAATGGATTTGATTGCTCTTGTTAAAAGTACATTCAAACGTTTACGCCCATTTGCCAAATTCATTGGACCAAAGCGCATCATAAACTGTTCATCTTCATTCTTTCCATAACCAAAACTGATGATTAAAGAATCGCACTCGTCGCCTTGAACATTTTCTAGTGCTTTGAAGAACCCATCGTTGGATTCAATCTTTGAGTTGAATGCATCTTGTTCAGATGAAGAAAGTAAGTTCCAAATTACAGTGAGTTGTTCTTCCGAAAAGGCAACAACCCCTATACTTCCAGGTGAACCTAGAAGTGTTCGAATTCTTTCAGCAACTGCTTCTGCTTCTATGGTGTTTTTACGATCAATGAATCGTCCTTTTTCAATAAAATGATGATGAATTGGGATTTCCGAGTTTCTTTGTGGATAGGCAGTTAATTCGTTGTTATAAAAATGATGATTCGAAAAAGCAATTAAATCTGGATGCACACTTCGGTAATGGTGTTTTAAACGAACATTTGGCCAGTTGTAATTGGCTTGGTGTAATACATCAATTTCTTCCTGATTACCTGATTTAAAAAAACTAGAAGGTCCCATTTGATGTTCATCACCTGCAATTATTATTTGTTGTGCACGTTGAATGGTTCCCAATGCATTTTGTAGTGGAATTTGACTCGCCTCATCAAATATGGCGATATCGAAGATACCCTCTTCGAGTGGAAAACAATTCGAAACTTGCATCGGGTTACTCAACCAAATAGGTTTTAATAATTCAATCCAAATTTTAGCATCTGATTGTTGCAGTTCACGAAGTGTCGGATGACTTCTAGTCTTTGCAAATTCCTTTATTAAAATTGACTTTCCTTTGCGGAGCGTTTTCTTTAATTCTTTCTCTTTCTCACTGAGTTTCCTTGCAGAAGTATTGAGTAAATCGTGATAAAAATTAAAGGTGTTAATGATATTGCCTTCGATTTCTAATGCAAATGATTTTCTTTCTTCTTGATAGGCAGTTTCAATATCAGCTATTTTTGATCTTAAATCTTCATTTTTAAATGCAGCAAAGGCTGGAAATTGTTCTTTAAATCGAACAAAGTGACTTTGTAATAACTGACCTTCGTAGGAAGTAAATGTTTTGTTTTCTTGAAATCCTTTCAGCGCAGTATCATTCAGTTTTAATAAAATCGTTTTTTGTTCTAAAATTGCACCAAATTTCTGACTCAGTTCGCCAATATATTCTGGTACATTTGTTTCAGGCTTAAAGTCAAAATGCGATTTTAAATCATGATATAAATTCCGAATTACCGTATGATTTGAGGTAATCTTTAATCGTTTTTCTACAGGGATTTCACTAAGTTCATGCCATTGCTCAGGTGTAAATTGATTTAAGGTTAAGTGAATTTGGTCGACTTCTTTTTCAGGTGAATCAAGACCTAATTCGCAAAAATCAACTAATATTTTAGAATACTTATTAAAAACAGCAATTTCTTCCGTTCTCGTTTCAAGTAAATTTTGTGCGGTTTCAAATGGTGTATTGGCAATTTCAGTCCAGCGCTTCTTCAATTTTCTTCGTTGAAAAAAACTAGGTTTATTCTGAATTGAACTAAGTAAAGTTTCTGTTTCTGTTTGGGACGGAATAATTTTCCAGTGGGATTGGTTTTGAGCAATTTGATCCAGTTTAATTGATAAGGCTAAATACTTCTTCCGTAGACTTAAAAAGCGTTTATTAATGCGTGATCCTATTTTAAAAATTGGTGCATATTTCTTATAAATCTCATTTTCAAAAACCTGACAGTTTGCAGCATCTTTTTGAATTTGTCGGAATGAACTCCAAGTAATGATATTGAATGTTTCAGAAAGTTCAGATAGTACTATTTTCCACGCTTCTAATTTTTCATCAAAACAATCAAATTTTTCACTCGAAATCACAGTGTGCTTTAAAGGTCCAACAAGAGTATTTAACGCATGATTGTAAATAGCTAATATTTCATTTTTCACCTTCAAGTATGCATCAATAGAAAGTACATCGCTGGTGTAATTATACTTAATCAAATGATGATCCTGAGCTAATAATTGAAATTGCGAGTAGGAAACTCCGCCAATCAATTTATCATTGTTCAGTAAATCCAAACTCATTTGTAGGTTGTCTAGATACTGATCTGAAAGTAAAAGGTTATTCTCCACTGTGGCTTGAGCCGATTCGAGATAATCCCATGTTCGTTTTAAGTCATGTAAAAACGTATGACTTAAGTTATTTGAGCTTGCAATGAATGCAAACTTATCTAAACCAAATACGGCAAGTTTTTTCTGAATCACCTCCAATGCAACATGTTTTTCTGAAACAACAATTGCTGTTTTTTTAGCATAAAGGTTTTTTGCAATCAGATTCGTCAAAACTTGTGATTTACCCGTCCCTGGTGGGCCTTGAATCACGATGTTTCCTCGCATAGCTTTGTCAAAAACCAAAGCATGATCAATATCAGAAGAAACTACTTCTTTACGCGTTAAACTATAATTGCATGTAGCAGACGATTCTTGTTCTCCAAAGAGTTGCAACAAATTAGTTGATGGATTTTCCGCATCGATTAACTCTTCAAGTTCTTTTATGATATAATAACGGTGGTGGTGAAAATTCCCAATGGCTGTCACTTCCGCATTCACTTCAAACCCCATGCTCAACAATTCATCCGTTAAATCGGAATAGTTTTGTTCAGGCTGCAAGTTGTGCTCAGTTTGGTTTAAAACCTGTCGAACTAAAAATGGATTGAGAAATTCATCGTCTTCATTGCGCGTAAAGGTCACTTCTTTTTTAACCTTGTTTATAGAAAATTCAAGTGGACATATAATAA
>JBFHHS010000032.1:0-17923 GCA_041596895.1 Crocinitomicaceae bacterium
CGTGTAAAGTTGATGTGGTTTTCCCATGCTTTTCCAAGTTTGTAGTTCTTGTTGGCATCGTCTGCATCAATTTCATAATGGTTCATTAAGTCGTAACGATTCACGATGATATTACGAATTTTAGATGACTGAAGAATTTGAACCAATTGCTCGGCTTGTTCTTCTTCACCAAAATCCATGGAAGATGCTTTTGCATTTCGTTGGTCCGAGAACGATACTGTACTCGTTGCCGCCGGGAATACTATGGCTGTTGATTTAAATACTGGTGTTAACAGAAGGGAGATTACAGTTGCTGCGATGGCTGCAATAGCAGTTACCGCAATAATGATTTTTCTTTTCTGCCAGATGAATATTAGTAGAGATTCTCTTTCTTGGTCGAATTCGCCCGTATTTTCACTCATGCTTTCGTTTTTAGTAGCGCAAAGTTAATGTTTCTAACTGAGTCTAATAACTTCCAAAGATTCATTTTATTATATACGGGAATGAAAACTTTCGTTCCAGAGTTTATTTCAAGAAAAAGGCGTGTGATATTTACTTCACAATTAGCTTAAATCCTTTACCGTGAACATTCATGATTTCAACCGATGGGTCTTCTTTCAGTGCCTTTCTTAATTTGGCAATGTAAACATCCATACTTCGTCCGTTGAAGTAGTTGTCGTCTCCCCAAATCGCACGCAAGGTTGCATGTCTGTCTAATATTTCGTTTTGATTTTTAACCAACAATTGAAGCAATTGATTTTCTTTCGTAGTCAATTTTTTCACTTCGTCTTTCAGGTGCAACAAACGGAATTCAGGCTCATATTTAATTGATCCTACTTTCACTTCGCTTAAATCGTCAATGGATGGTGTGTCCACACGTCTCAAGATTGCATTGATGCGCGCAAGCAACTCTTCCATAGCGAATGGTTTCGTTAAGTAATCGTCTGCACCCAACGAGAATCCTTCCAACTTATCTTCTTTCATTGCTTTTGCGGTTAAGAAAAGAATTGGAATTTTCTTGTCAATTTCTCTGATCTCTTTGGCCAATGTAAATCCGTCCATTTCTGGCATCATAACATCAAAAATGCAAAAGTTAAATTGGTCTTTATTGAATTTTTCAAAGGCAATTTTACCGTTTTGAGCAAGAGATACATTGAATCCTTTTGACTTCAAAAAGGTTTGTAATAATTGTCCTAAATTAATGTCGTCTTCCGCGAGTAAGATGCTTATTTGATTGTTCATGTTAGTCTTGTATTATAAGTGTGAATTGTGATCCTTGTTCTGGTTTACTTTTAACTTGTATATCCCATCCATGTAAATCGCAGATGGCCTTAACATAGCTAAGTCCTAATCCAAATCCTTTTACATTATGAATGTTACCTGTAGGTACACGATATAATTTGTCGAATATTTTATTTAGATGCTCTTTTTTTATTCCAATCCCATGGTCTGTTACTGACAAAATGGTCTTTTTACCTTCCTTGTGTAGGTCTACGATAATTTTTGCGGCACCATCACTGTATTTGATTGCATTGTCGATTAAGTTCGAAATGGTATTTGTTAAGTGCATTTTGTCTGCTTGAACATGAATTAAATCTGGAGTAAGGTTTAGTTCAATCAATCCATTTTCTTTGGCTATTCTGAAGTTTGCATTTTGAACAATGTCGTGAATGACTTCATTCATCAATACGTCTTCTTTACGCAATTGCACTTCTCCTCGGTCTAGCGTAGCACTTTGTAGAATCCGTTCAACCAGTAATCCCAGACGTTTATTTTCGTCGTTGATCATGTTCACATATGGCTTCACTGAAGTGGTTTCATTTCCAACCATGTCAGAATCGTTCATTGCTTCACACGCTAATGAAATTGTAGAGATGGGTGTTTTAAACTCGTGTGTCATATTAGAAATGAAATCGTTTTTCAATTCAGATAATTTACGTTGTTCCAGGATGGTTCTGAACATAAAGACAAGTGCCATAATGATCAATAATACCAAGGATAAATTAATGGCCAACGGCCCCCATATTTTACTAAACAAGTATGCTTTTTGTGTGGGGAAATAGATGTGTAAGTATAAATCGTGATCCAAGGGGTTACTTGGATAAAGTAAGGTATGATACGAGTAGGTTGTATCGATGTCTGATCTGTAATTTTTGGGTGGTTTTTTAAAGATAATCGGCGAGTTGTATTCGTCCGTGATCATAAATCGATACCCTTTCGGAAGGTTCTCTTGATGCAACTCATTGGATAATACAGAATCTAAAAACAATGGGTCAACGCGATCGGATGGGTCTTCATACACATTGTTTCGGAATGCCTCTATCATCATCTCGTTCACAAAACGTGCTTTTTTGAAAATTTGCTGAATTACCCGTTGATCTAGTTTAATGGCATATTTCACTGAGTCTTGACTGATGGATGCATTTTCACGGTCGAATAAATCGCGCAATTTTCGAACGTCTCGTGCAAGAACACGTTGCTCTGCACTGACTCCAGAAATAGAATCGTAGGTTTTCCCTTTTATGATGAGGTAGTTTTCCATTTCTCCATTCTCAAAAATAGAAGTGTCCTGAATGGAAATAGATTCTTGTGCGGAAAGCATGTTCTGAAACTCTTCCTTCAAAATGTCTTTGTATTGACCGCTAAAATCTTTGTCGGCCATAGACATGTACTGACGAATGTCTTCTGCTTTTTCATGTTTCAGTGCAATACGCTCCAGCTGCGTTTTGAATTGTTCATTGAAATCATTGCTTTTACGATCGACCATAAATGCAGTTTGCACGGATTGTATCAATAGCAAAGCTGTCATTGCAATTACAACGAGGATGAAAATAAAATGAACCCTGATTTTTTTCAATTCAAAAGTGATTTTTAACGAATGTAAAAGAATCCAACACTGAAGAAAGGATGCTTAACTTTTTTTAACAGCGGAATATTAAGGAATCATGCGACGAATCGAATGAAATCGCTTTGGATAACCGGAGTTATAATAGTCGGTAATGACCACACCAAAGTGTTTTTTTGAACTGGAACAATGGATGAATTTCAATCCGTCTGCGTCATTGGAAACAACGATGCCAACATGACCAATTCCAGATCCACTTCCTGCCGTTCCCGTAAAAATGATGCAGTCGCCTTTACGACAGTTTTCTAGTTCCACTTTTTCACCCAGTTTTCCATACGCTTTGGAACTTCGAGAGTGGGGTAAGTTATTCGAGGCATAGACATAGGAAGTGAATCCACTGCAATCAAAACTAACATCCGGGTTGCTCGTTGCCCATTTGTAAGGAACACCTAATTGAGCTTGCGCAAACATGACTATAGAATCCGCTTTTTTTACCCATAAACTGTCCTGTCCAAAACTGAGTTTAGAGCAGAGAATAAAAAGAAAAATAACGAGTTGCTTCATGTCTATATAAACGCAAAATTACGCCATTTCTATATTCTAGCGGATTTCTTAACCTTTTTTGCATTAAAATGTCAAAGTTTAATCGCTTTAAAACACGATTTTTCTCCTTGCAACGTTGTACATTCGTGACGATGTCTATGTTTTTGAAGCGACTATTACTTTTTGTGCTCTTCGTTGTGCCGTTTTATGGTGTGACTCAGGAGTCGAATTTGCGGTCAAAAACAATTGAAGTGTTGTCGGATACTATACAATTAGATAGCCTGAGTATTTACCCTAATTCGTTTAATTTAACATGTAATGGGAACAGCATTTCCAAAGATGAGTATAAGTTGGATTATGCCGCTTCGATCTTGGTGTTGTTGAATCCGTGTGGAGGAGAATTGAAGACGGAATACCGTGTCTTGCCTATGGATTTGTCAAAAACCTATGCTTTGCGAGATACGAGTGTGATCTATTCGAAAGAAAAAGGATTTCGAGATCGATTTTTAATTAGTAATGCAACTTCAACTACAGATATTTTTGGAGGGGCAGGACTAAATAAATCAGGAAGTATTTCTAGAGGGATTTCCTTCGGGAACAATCAAGATTTAGGAGTAAATTCAAGTTTGAACTTGGAACTTTCTGGTCAGATTGCGCCAAATTTAAAGTTGTTAGCTTCAGTTTCCGATGATAATTTGCCAATTCAGCCTGAGGGAAACACAAATACATTAAGGGAGTTTGACCAGGTTTTCATTCAAGTGTATAACGATCGTTTTAAAATGATTGCAGGGGATTTTTGGTTGAATAAACCAACAGGATACTTCATGAAATATAAGAAGCGAGCCCAGGGTTTAACGATAGATTATCGCTGGTCTGCTGATACCACAAAGGCATGGAGAACTCAAGTGAGTGGAGCCTTGTCTAAAGGGAAATTCCAACGGCAAATCATTCAAGGGACAGAAGGAAATCAAGGTCCATACCGCCTACGTGGCGCGGAAAATGAACCGTTTATCATCGTGTTGAGTGGGACAGAAAAGGTCTATATTGATGGGAAATTGCTGGAGCGGGGACAGGAGTACGATTACATCATCAATTACAATACATCGGAAGTTACTTTTACAACAAGAAACCAAATCACAAAAGACAGTCGTATTGTTGTAGAATTTCAGTATTCAGATCAAAACTATGCGCGATCGCTTTTTCAAACATCTACAACTTACACGTCTAAACGGGTTAAATTTTGGTTGAATGGTTACTCCGAACAAGATGCCAAAAATCAATCCCTTCAACAAGATTTAACGTTGGCTCAAAAACGTCAACTTTCAGAAATTGGTGACACGTTGGATCTAGCACGTATTTCAAGTATCGATTCCACGGGTTACTTCGATAATCAGAACTTATATAAATTGATCGACTCTTTGGGGGTGGATTCTGTGTTGGTTTATACCGTGCATCCTGATTCGGCAATTTATCGAGCAACCTTCGAATATGTTGGACCAGGTAATGGAGATTACGTTTTTGAGAGCTTCAATGCATTAGGAAAAGTGTATAAATGGGTGTTTCCTACGGGCGGCGTTTCTCAAGGTGATTATGCACCTTCGCAATTGATTATTACACCAAAGCAACGACAGATGGTTACTGCGGGAATTGATGTGCGACTTGGGAAATTTCTCAGTTTGGAGTCCGAATTGGCGTATTCCAAGAATGACGTAAATACGTTTTCTCGATACGACAGCAAAGACGATAATAGTTTTGCAGGAAGAGCGAAATTGAAGGGCGAAATTCCGTTATCCAAGGACAGTATATCGAATTGGGTGCTCCGAACGAATGCGGGAATTGAAGCACGAGATCGAAATTTCAATCCAATAGAAAACTACAGAAGTGTAGAGTTTGATCGTGACTGGAACACAAGGAATCAAGGTTATCTCGGTAATGAAGTGGCATCAAATTTAGGATTCGACTTTAGAAGAAGAAAGTACGGAAATATCAACCTAGAGGCACAGCATTATATTATTGGTGGAGATTACGAAGGATTACGAGGTGGATTGAATGGGCAATGGAAGCAGAATGGATTTCAAGGGGTTATTGATGCCAGTTATTTGAGTAGTAAAGCTGTTGATAGAAATGAGTTTCTTCGACATAAATCGGAATTTTCGCAAAGTATTGGTTGGTTTAAAATAGGATATAAAGACGATCATGAGTTGAATAAGTACCAATCGGATGTATTGGACCCTATCAGTTACCAGTTTTTCGATTATCAGGTATACATTGCCAATAGCGATTCGATAAAAAATCAATACCGCGTTTTCTATCGGGAACGCTACGATAAAAAATCGGACAGTACGCGTTTGACGCCTGTAGCGAAAGCAAGGTCAATTGGTACGGAAGTGAAATTTACTCAGTGGAAACGACAGAAGTTAAATGTAATAACAAGTTATCGAGAACTAAAAATTGAAAATCCGGATTTGATTACGCAAACACCAGAAAACACGTTGTTAGGTCGAATAGAGCACGAATTGAAGGTGTTGAAAGGAGCGCTGACCTTGAACACATTTTACGAGGTTGGATCAGGATTGGAATTGAAACGCGAGTTCTTGTATATTAAGGTGAATGACGGACAGGGAATTTATACTTGGATTGATTACAACGGGGATGGCGTGAAAGATTTAAATGAATTTGAGGTAGCACAGTTCATTGATCAAGCCAGTTACATTCGTGTGTTCACACCGAGCAATGAATACGTGAAAACATTCTCAAACGAATACAATCAATCCATTCATTGGCGACCGGATCGTATTTGGGCTTCAAAAAAAGGCGTGCTAAAGTTATTGTCGCGGTTTTCAGATCAAGCTCGTGTGCGAATCAATCGGAAGACAAACACCTTTGATGGGGCGGATGCATTTAATCCTTTCGCGTCACGAATTGCGGATACAAGCCTTATTTCAACCAATTCGAATTTGAGAAATACCGTGTTTTTTAATCGTACGTCAAGTGTTTTTGGTGCTGAATATTCCTATCAAAATGTACAGAGTAAAACATTATTAGCGAGCGGTTTTGATTCTAGATCAAATGAATTTCATGAGTTATCCATCCGTTGGAATATCAAACGCAAGTTTACAATAAAAGTCTCGGGGAAATCAGGAGGGAAGGCATCAGAAGCAGATTACACTTCTGGACGTGATTATAAATTAGGATATTATTTTATTGAGCCTAGTTTTATATATCAACCGAACACAGTTTTTAGAATAACGCTAGATGGAAGGGCTTCCGAGAAGAGAAACGCACAAGATTTAGGAGGTGAATTAGCAACGGTTTATGAAATCGGGTCAACGTTTAAATTTAATCAGGTTGAAAAAGGATCAATGCAAGGAGGAATAAAAATGGTTAGCATTGAATACACCGGAATTCAGAATTCGGCATTGGGATTTGAAATGTTGGAAGGTTTGAAACCTGGAATCAATTACACCTGGAACTTGGGGTATCAACGATCGATAGCGAAGAATTTACAGCTTTCAATTCAATACAACGGACGTAAATCTGAGAACAGTAAAATGATTCACTCAGGTGGAATGGAGGTTAGAGCATTTTTCTAGTGTACTTGAACCGATTGGTTTAGTTCTTGTACAGTGTAAAAAAATAGCACGTTATGAAATTGGAAATCAAAGAACCTTGCAACGAAGATTGGAACAACATGAAAATTGGTATGATGTCGCGTCATTGCGATGTTTGTGTAAAAAGTGTTATGGATTTTACACAAATGAATCGTGCAGAGATTATCACATATCTTTTATCGAATCCAAATGATGAGGTGTGTGGAAGAATGAATCGCGATCAATTTGATTTTCGACATGAGGACATTCCAATTTTAGTGGAGACGTTGAAAAAACAACGAACAGCAAATCCTTTTCTGATTTTAGCTCTAGTTTGCTTGAGTCTTTCATCCTGTGCTCAAGAACAACCAACGACACAAATAAAAACACCTCCACCAATTGAAAATCATGTTTTAGGAAAAATGGCTGTTCCTGTTGATGATAGTGCACATATTGAGACAGTTCAAGATTCAATTCCGGAAGAACTAATTCAAGTTCAAGGAGAGATTTCGTGTGAACCTCAGCAAGAATTGGGGGAAGTGGAACCTGTGTTGATGGGAGATATTGAATCGCCAGTTGCAGGTGGAATTGGATTGGTTCATGAGGTTGGCCCTGAAGAAGTTGAGCCAACGGTGGCACAGTTCGCTGAAAAAATGCCTGAGTTTCCCGGGGGTGTTGACAGCTTATTTCAATTTATTAACGACAATGTACAGTATCCGAAGTATGAATTGAACAATGAAATTCAAGGAAATGTATATGTACGATTTGTGGTTGAAGAAGACGGGTCAATTACACGACCTGAAATCTTGCGTACTGTAAATGGATCAAAGAATTTATCTGAAGAAGTATTGCGCTTAATTAATTCCATGCCGAAATGGATTCCAGGTGAAAACCACGGAAAGCAAGTAGCCACTTACATGACTTTACCAATACGTTTTAGTTTGAAATAAGACTATTTCTTTCTAAAGAAAATCTTGATGGGTACACCGCAGAAGTCAAATTCATCTCGCAATCTGTTCTCTAGGAAACGCTTGTAACTGTCTGGAATATATTGAGGTAGATTACAGAAAAATGCGAAAGCTGGAGAGTGAGAAGGAAGTTGTTGCACATATTTGATTCGAACGTATTTTCCTTTCAATGATGGAGGTGGAGTATGTTCAATAATCTCGAGCATCACTTCATTGATTTCAGATGTAGGAATCTTTTTTGTGCGGTTAGCGTGTACTTCCATTACAGCCTCTAACGTTTTGTGAATACGTTGTTTAGTTACTGTTGAAGTAAAGATGATTGGAACGTCATTAAACGGAGCCAATTGTGCACGTACTTTTTCTTCATATTCCTTCATGGAAGTATGATCTTTTTCAATCAAATCCCATTTATTTACCAAAACAACCACCCCTTTGGAGTTCTTTTCAATGATGTAGAATATATTTAAATCTTGCTTTTGAATACCTTCTTCAGCATCAATCATGAAAATACAAACATCTGAATTCTCAATTGCTCGCACTGAACGAAGAACCGCATAGTATTCAATGTCTTCATATACTTTTGCCTTTTTACGAATCCCTGCGGTATCGACAAGCATAAAGTCAAATCCAAATCCTTTGTAACGTGTATTAACAGAATCGCGAGTTGTACCAGAAATATTAGTAACAATGTTTCTTTCTTCTCCTGTGAACGCATTTACTAAAGATGATTTCCCAACATTTGGTTTTCCAACAATAGCAATATGAGGAAGACCTTCACCTTCTAAGACTGTGTCGTCTTCTTTGTCAAACTCTTTAACGATTTCATCTAGAAGTTCACCCGTTCCACTACCATTCGTTGCAGAAACATCAAAAACATCACCTAAACCAAGCGACCAGAATTCAGATGACAATCCAAAACGTTCTGTGTTATCTACTTTATTGGCAACGATAAATATTTTTTTTCCAGACTTACGAAGTAATTTTGCCACTGTTTCATCTAAATCAACAATACCGGTCATTACATCAAGCATGAAAATAATCACGCTTGCTTCTTCAATGGCAATGATGGCTTGCTTTCTAATTTCGGCTTCAAAAATATCGTCGGAACCACTAACATAACCTCCCGTGTCTATTACTGAAAAGTCAACACCATTCCATTCACCACGACCGTATAAACGATCACGTGTTACACCACTAACTTCTTTAACAATTGCGCGTCTAGATTCTGTTAGTCTATTAAATAAGGTTGATTTCCCAACATTTGGGCGTCCTACGATTGCGATAATATTACTCATAACTCAAGTTCGATTTCTAGTCAATCAATTGATTTTCTAGTATCCGTATTTCTTTAATTTTTGATCAGATCCCCTCCAATCTTTATCCACTTTTACAAAAGTCTCCAAGAAAACTTTCTTTTCAATGAATTGTTCCATTTCAATACGTGATTCTCGACCAATACGTTTCAACATCTCCCCACCTTTTCCGATGATGATGCCTTTTTGAGAATTACGTTCAACTATAATTAACGCTCTTATGCGTGTAATGTTTTCTTCTTCGATATATTCCTCAATTTCTACTTGAGTTGCATACGGGATTTCTTTTTTACAATGGATGAAAATCTTTTCACGAATCATTTCTGAGATGAAAAAACGCATTGGACGATCTGTAATTGCATCTTTATCAAAGTATGGAGGACTTTCAGGAATGTGTAGCAGGATTTCCTCCCAAACACCTTCAATGCTTACTCCATGAAGTGCAGAAATAGGAAAAACGTTTGCCTCAGGTAAACGCTCTTGCCAATAAGCTAATTTCTCGCCTATTTTTTCTTGATCGGATAAGTCCATTTTATTGATCAAACAAATTACCGGAACTTTCGCATTTTGAATACGAACCAAGGTTTCCTTGTGATTCATTTCCGTTTCTTTTGGTTCAGTAACGAAAACAATTACATCTGCATCTTTCAATGATGTATTAACATAGTCCATCATGTTGTCATGCAACTTGTAAGCAGAATTTACAACACCCGGAGTATCTGAAAAAACAATTTGATGGTCATCGGTGTTCACGATTCCCATAATGCGATGTCTCGTCGTCTGTGCTTTGGAAGTTACAATAGATAACTTTTCACCCACAAGCTTATTCATGAGTGTTGATTTTCCAACATTTGGACTCCCAACGATTGTAACAAAACCTGATTTATGCGCCATTTCTACAAATTGAACTGCAAAGAAACGGAATTTAGTTGAAACTAAGCACTTAAAGTTTAACGCTTACCGCCTGATTTAGATGAGCGATTCGATTTACCCGATTGTCCTCTACTTTTTGACGGTGAGTTTGTACGACTTTTCGTTTGCGGTGTCGCCGTTTTCTTTTGTGTCGGTCTAGTTGAAGAAGGTCTTGTTGAGGTCGGTCGTGTGGCCGGTCTCGTAGACGTTGGTCGCGTTGAAGTTTGTGGGCGCTGGTTTTGCTTACTCTGCGTTTGAGTCTTCTGCGTTGGACTTTTAGACTGTTGCGTTTTGTTTGCCGGTTGCGTTTCTTTCTTTTGAACCGTGTGTACAGTTTTTTGTTGACCAGGACTTTTGCTCTTAGCTACAGGGTGTGATTTTTCATAGTGCGCTTTGTACGTAGGTGAATGTGATTTATGATGGCTATAATGTCCGTGCGCAGTATGACATCTATAAACAGTCACACGACGATATCGAGCGTGGTGATGTACATGACGGTGGTGATAAGTAGTCCAAATTAATGGTCTCCAAGGAGTAAACCAAATTGGATGATGTCTATATCTCCAAGGAGAAACCCATACAACATAACGAGGATTATAAATATGTCTCACAGGACTCCACGCAAACACATTTACGTTCACATTAACATCTCTATTATTGGATTGTGGTTCGATGATATAGTTTGAGCCATATAGATCTTCGTTCCCAATGATTTGAGCGATGGCTTCTTCATCACCTGTTTTTTCGATTTCAATAACCGCAACATCTTGAGATTCGGTTTCGCTATATGGAACTTGCAGCGTTATTGCATGCACATTTCCGTTAGAGTAATCAATGACACGAATATAATCTACAAATCCGTCGTCATTTAAATCAAGATTATTAATCCCGTTTTTCTCTGAATTTAATTCTTGCTCAAATTCTTCAATGGATTTCGAATCTTTGAACAGTTCCATCACGGCATTTAAATCTAAATTGTCTCCCGCATTACCCGTTGGTTCATCCGTAGCACTCATTGCAAAAAATGCAGTAAAAAGAATGCTCAACGTAAAAATATATGATTTCATAACTTTTGGTTTTTAATTCATCTATTACTATAGACAAACGAAAAACCAAAAGGTTTAATATGAATACAAGTTATTTTTTTATTCCTTCTAAACTGAATAAGAAAGCGTACTCCAAAGCCACTTCTTTGTAGCGTTCAAATCTACCTGACGCACCACCATGACCAACTTCCATGTTGCAATGCATTAGTAATAAGTTGTCATCCGTTTTATACTCACGTAATTTTGCGATCCATTTTGCAGGTTCCCAATATTGAACTTGACTATCCCAGTAACCTGTTGTGATTAGTAAATTTGGATATTCCTTCTTTTCAATGTTATCATAAGGAGAATAAGATTTAATGTAATCGTAGTACTCTTTGTTTTTTGGATTTCCCCATTCATCAAACTCACCTGTTGTCAATGGTATACTTTCGTCTAGCATGGTAGAAACAACATCTACAAATGGAACTTGGGCTATAACACCATTCCATAATTGCGGTTCCATGTTAATGATAGCTCCCATTAATAATCCACCAGCAGATCCTCCTTGTGCGTATAGGTGTTCAGAAGATGTGTAGTTCTTTTCGATGAGGTATTTACCACAATCAATAAAGTCATTAAATGTGTTTTTCTTTTTCAATAACTTTCCATCTTCATACCATTGACGCCCCATTTCTTGTCCTCCTCGAATATGGGCGATGGCAAAAATAAATCCGCGATCAAGCAAACTCAATCGAACAGAGCTAAAATAAGCATCCATACTGCTACCATATGATCCATAAGCATATAATAGCAAGGGGGCTTTACCATCTTTTTTTACTCCTTTTTTATAAACCAATGAAATTGGAACTTTCACACCATCTCGAACTTCGGCAAACATGCGTTCTGAAGTATAATTGTCTGGAGAGAAGTTATCGTCCATGACTTCAGCTTGCTTTTTTATTTCTTGCTCCCTTGAATTCATATTGTAATCAAAGGTTGTCATCGGGGTTGTTAACGATGTGTAATTGTAACGTAGTTCCTCTGTGTCAAATTCGAGGTTCGTTGTAGTGAATGTCATGTAAGCAGGATCATTAAATTTAATGTAGTGCTCTGATTTATCTGCCCATCTTTGAACTCTCAATTGCATTAAACCATTGGAGCGTTCGCTTATTACAAGATGGTTTTTAAAAATGTCAATATCTTCCAAAAGAACATCGTCTCGATGCGCAATTACCTCTTCCCAATTGTCTTTCCCAGGAGAAGAAATTGGCGTTTTCATCAATTTAAAATTCTTAGCATTTTCATTTGTAACAATATAAAAATGATCACCAAAGTGACTCACGGAATACTCATGGTTCTTTTCTCTAGGCTGGACCACATTCCATTTTCCATTAGGAGTATTCGCATCTAAGAATTGTACTTCGGAAGAAAGGGTAGACCACGACCCCATAAAAATGAAATCACCAGATTTAGATTTGGAAATCCAGCAACCAAACGTTTCGTCCTTTTCTTCAAAAACCAATTCATCTGTAGATTGATCGGTTCCTAAAATGTGTTTGTAAATTCGATAAGAACGTAATGTTACCGGGTCTTTTTTTGTGTAAAACACTGTTTTATTATCATTGGCCCATGTTATTCCACCGGTCGTGTTCTCAATTTTATCCTCAAATAATTCTCCTGTTGTCAGGTTTTTAAAATGTATGGTGTACTGTCTACGAGAGACTAAATCAACACTGTACGCAAGGATTTCATTATTGGTGCTTACGCTCAATCCACCAAGAGCAAAATAAGACTGATCTTTTCCAAGTTCTGGTCCGTTCAGGATCACTTCCTCTTTAGCATCCATGGAGCCTTTTTTACGACAATTTAAACTATAATCTTCACCAGGTTCAAATCGACTGTAATAAATATAACCGTTCTTCTTATATGGCACGGATTCATCATCTTGTTTGATTCTTCCAACGATTTCGTCAAAAAGTTCTTTTTGAAAGCCGTCTGTATGCGACAATTTTGCCTTCAGGTAATCATTTTCAGCATTAAGATAGTCTAGGACATCTTGTGTTTGTGCATCAGGCTTTTCCGCTTCTTTTTGTTCATCAGATAATCGCATCCAGAAATAATTATCTACGCGAGTATCACCATGTATACTAATTTCTTTGCTTATTTTCTTTGCTTTTGGTGCTTCCATGCTTGTTTCTTGAGGTTGTGTTGAACAGCCAGTTAAGAGTGCTGTTAAAATGGAGAAATAAATGAGTTTCATAGTTTGTTTATTGGTGTATGCAAGTTAGTTATTTCGTTACAAGCAACAAATAGAATCAAAAGAAAAGGCTGCCAAATGGACAGCCTTCAATTAATGAGGATTAATTATACATCTTCACCTTTCATCATTTTATTCCAGTATAAATGAGGTAGGATGTATTTTTTAAGAACCCATAACCTATAATGTTCTTTGGATGAATCAGAAATGAACATGCGCTTCAGTTTTGGATCCGGAGTAAATTTATTTTGATAGTTAAATTCAGCAAGGACCATTTTCCCATATTCTGTAACTAATGGACAAGATGAATAGCCATTATACGATTTTGAACCAATTTTTTGTGATTCCATAAGATTCATAAGGTTGTCGACTACTACAGGGACTTGTTTTCTAATAGCTGCGCCTGTTTTTGCCGTTGGTAATGCGGCCACATCACCCAGCCCAAAAATATTGCTGTATTTATTATGTTGAAGCGTATTGTGATTAACATCTAACCATTTTGCCTCATTGACAAGCGGTGAGTTTTGAATAAATTTTGGAGCAATCGAAGGAGGTGCCGTATGTAACATGTCGTAGTGGATACCATAACGATTACCATCAACAATTACTTTAATGTCTTTATAATTGTGTTGGAAGTTTTCATCAATATATTTCCCATCATCTTCACCAGACATAACTACACATCCACCTGCAGTTACATCTTTTGCTAATTCATACCATGCGATTTGCTTTTCAGCATCTATCGAAACCAGTTTGTGATGGAAACGTAAATTGATATCTTTCCGATCAACTACTTTCATTAAAGTTTCGGCAATTGGTTTTACACCAAAAATAACACTTCCACCTGTGGCAAAAATTATATCAGTTTTAGCCTTAACTCCTGTTTTCTTAAAATGCGCTTCTGCCAAATACATGATTTTTTGAGGCGCCCCACCGCATTTAATAGGGGTTGTTGGTTGGGTAAACAATGCTGTTCCTCCTTTGAAATTTTTAATAACCTCCCAAGTATGTTTTGGATCTGTGTAATTACTACACACAACTCCTTTGTCCATGGCATCACCTAAACCAGGGACTAAATCAAAGTCGTATGCAAGTCCTGGAGCTGCTACAAGGTAATCGTAAGTTATATCCCCACTTTCTTTGGTGTGTACGGTATTTTCTTCAGGGTTAAAACCTGTAGCGAAGTCTTTAATCCATTTTGCTCCTTTAGGAATGACATCCGCCATAGGTTTAGCAGTTTTATCATAATCAAAAGTCCCAGCTCCAACTAGTGTCCAAGCAGGTTGATAATAATGCGTTTCAGCCGGTTCTATAATGGCGACATCTAAATTTTTATCCTTTTTCAGAAGTTGTCCAGCAACCATAATTCCAGCTGTTCCTCCTCCTATAATCAATATTTTGTGATGATTTTCCATGATAATTATTGTGAAGTAAATTGTGTAAATAGACTCAAAATGTAATCAATGGTGATCGAATGAATTGTAATGTATGTTACATAGAAGCATGAATCTTAGGTCTTTATGGAGAAACCAACTGGTGGAAAATGGAAAGGTTGTTATGAACATGGAAGGGAAAAATGATCTAAACGAAAAAAGCCTCTCCAAAAATGGAAAGGCTTTTTTTTCTCAGTAGCGGGGACCAGACTCGAACTGATGACCTTCGGGTTATGAGCCCGACGAGCTACCAACTGCTCCACCCCGCGATATAATCTGTTAGTGACTAACAGCGGTGCAAAGATACGTGTTCTTTATCTAATTGCAAACATTTAGTGAAATAATTGATAATTTTATTTTCGTGTCGACGGTTAAAACTTGTTACTTTTGTTCGAATTCGAATTAAATAAACAAAATTAGACCTTATGCAAAGAGCCGTATTTAGTTATTTCACCATTCTACTTATCTCACTTTTATTGGTTGGCTGTCAAGATGATAAAGACTCAGTTGATGCTCCGGCAGATGTCGAATTTTCAGAATATGTTCCATCGGATATTCAATTGAGTTATGAAGCGTATGCAACGAAAGTAGATGCAGATACAACTTTAAGAAGAGGGAATAGTTTATACTATTCTAGGGAAGATGGAGCAACTATGGAGGTTTTTATTCATGTAAATGACAAAGATGAGACCGTAAAGATTGAGGAAATCTATTCAAATAAAGGCTCTGTAAGTTTATGTTCAAATACATTTTATTTTAAAAATGGGAAGAAATATATTTCTAAGGAGTTATTTGAAGTTGGTGATGCAGCTTCCGGTCATTTTGTGGAGCGTATATCATATTACAACGAGAAAGAAGCGCCAATAGAAACTTTGGAACGTAAAGCTGAATTTGAGGATCAATTGGAATTTGAAGAGTTTAAAACAGCTAAAAAACACGATTGTTCTACAGAACGTGCATTTATGGTACTTAATCAAGAAGGAGAATTTGCAACAACTTTTCAAGGTTTTATTAGTGAAGAACCTTATCTGTACTTGATTGTTGGTGAAAATGAAAAGTCAGGTTTTACTTCTTCATTGGTTGTTCAATATATTGATCAAACCATTCAAAAGTTACAGACTTATGAAAAAGAAATGATAGGGAAAGGGATTCAAGTTGAATTCGAAACGCTTAGTGGTAACCAAGGATATGAGTACCAGATTTTACTGAGTACAAGGTTAAGATAAGTTAACGTCAGCCTCTATTAACCAGTCATAAGCGTATTTCAACCTTTGGACATTATTATTTTTTCTCAAGACCGTGATTTCATATCATTGTACCTAAGTTTAAAAACCACTCTTTATGAATAATTTTTCTAGAGCGATATTTATTGTATTACTTTCTTTTATTAGCTTTTCAAGTTTTGGTCAAGAAATGAAAGTAAGCGGAACTGTGTTTGATTCAACTGGAGTGAAACCAGTTAAGAACGCAATGGCCATGGCGGTTAGAATGAAAGATTCTCTGCTTTTGGGGTTTGATAGAACAGATGCTGAAGGGAGGTTTGAATTATCAGGTTTTGAAATCGATACATTCTCCTTAATCATAGATCATCCGGGTTTTGATGAAAAGACCTATTATATGTTTGGTCACGAAGGAAACTCTGAAATTGATATTCCGGCGATTCGAATGCCGTTAAAATCGCAAGAAATCGAAGAGGTCATTATTTACGCGAATCGTGAACCTATTTTTTATCGAGGAGATACTCTCGTATATGTGGCAGATTCATTTAAAACACACGAAGGTGCGGTGGTAGAAGATCTTCTAGAGAAATTGCCTGGAATAAAAGTAGATAAAGACGGAAAAATAACTTCTCAAGGCCAAGAAATAAGCAAAGTACTTGTAGATGGAGATGAGTTTTTTGGTTCTGACCCAACCATTGCTACACAGAACTTAGGTGCTGATGGCGTTGCTACTGTCGAGGTTTACGAAAAAGAGAATGAAGACGGAATTGGTGGAGATGATGAAAAAATTCAAGTCCTCGACTTAAAACTAAAAGATAGCGCAAAGAAAGGGTATTTTGGAAGAATTTCGGGCGCCAGTGATTTTGCTCTAACTCCCATCAATGATAAAATAGGAACAGATCCATTTTTTGAAGGTGAACTCTTGTTTAATAAATTTAATGGAGCGCGTAAGTTCTCAATTTTCGCACTGGGCTCTAATACGCCAAGGTCTAGTTTTGGACGTGGTGATATGAACAAGTTTGGACTGTCGAATGAGGATGGAGCCGGAGGACGATTCTGGGAGGATAATACGCAAAATACCAGTGGTATTCCACAAACATTGAAGGCTGGAGTTTATTTCAGTGATAAGATCGGAAAAAATAAGGCGGCTAAAATCAACTTGAATTATTCGTATTACAATACTGAACTGGATGCGATTACTGCTAGTGAATCTCAGTACTTTTTATCAGATACTACTTATTACACCGATGATTCAACAAGAAACTATTCGCAAAGTCAATCACATCGATTTAACATTACCTTCGAAACTCCTCTTGATTCTTTGACTACGTTGAAAATTCAACCTTCTTTTACCTACGATATTGGTTCTTCAAAAAGTAACGACATTTCGTCCTTCCTGAGAGAAGATGGGGTGGAGTCGTTGAGAACAACAATTGGAGATACGAGTAACTCAAAAGGATACAACTTTGATGCTATGGCTTCAATTAACCGAAAGTTTAAGAAGAAGAAACGTGAGCTAGAATTGAGGTACGACCTGGATATGGTTAATAATCAAACGGAAGGGAATTTATTCTCTGATTCAAGATTATTGGGGTCTGTAATTGATTCTGTTGATCAATCAAAGATTAACAACAATTCAAATACAAGTCATTATGCTACATTAACTTATGTTGAGCCTATCGCTAAACGATGGAAAACTGAGTTTGAGTATTTGTTTGAATATGGTTTGGGAGGTCAAAATAAGGAAACGTATGATTATGAAAATGGTGCGTATTCGACGCAATTGAATACAGGCTTATCCAATGTCTTCGAAACTACACGACAACAACATCGAG
>JBFHHS010000033.1:0-17858 GCA_041596895.1 Crocinitomicaceae bacterium
ACCATAAATTCCTGGAAGGATTTGATTTGCAACAATAAAGGCTGTGGTTGCTGAAATATACGCTCCAAACATTTTCCCTAAATGCAATTTCAACCAATTCTGCTGTAATCTTTGTGCATTTTTGAAAAGCAATAAATCCCGTACTGCAAAAACCCCACCTACAATAGCGAAAACAACAAGTACTATATTGATTACTGAACTAATTAGAATCGGACCAAATACCATCCCAACAGAAGCAATAATCATCACCCACGCAATAATCTTGTCCCAAAATAGTGTGGAGATTTCCGATTTAAACCGCAATGCACGATTTCCTGTAACCACGAAATAGAGACTAAAAATACCTATCGCAAACAAAAATGAATTTTCATGATTGGGTAACAAGGTCACAACCATGGCGATGACACCTGAAAAAATCATCGACCATTTGAAAAGCACTCCAGATTTCTTATGTAAGTTATCGCCTTTTTTCGCAAGAATTGAAATCAACCCAGCGATTAACGCTAAGGAACCTAAAGCCGCATGAACAAGAACTACGTATCGAATAAATTGTTCCAACCAACGTCTATCTTAATAAATTTACATGTCCAATATACTCATACGCTTTCCCATCAAAGTCTGTGAGTTTTATCTTCCAAACATATGTCCCATCTTGACAATTATGACCTTCATATGTGGCATCCCAACCCACCTCGATATCTGTACTGGTAAAAACCAATTCCCCCCAACGATTAAAAATCAACATTTCGAATGTATTCACATTACCACCCACGGCTAAAAAGGAAGCGTTGAATTCATCATCATTCGGCGTAAATGTATTCGGCACATAAATTATCGGGTCATAATAAATATGTACGCTGTCCGTAGCTGAACAACCATTATCATCGGTATATGACACCACATAAAAATAATTTTGGTCTGGATTCGCGATGGGATCATCACAAACAACACAACTTAAATATTCAACAGGATCCCATACATAATTACCTGTTGTTGTACTCGTTGCACTGAGCTGGATTTCATCACCATAAAACGCATAAACATCGGGACTGGTTTGAATAAATGCATTCGGGTACAAATCCACAAATACAGAGTCTGCACTGAAACAACCATACTGATCCGTTCCTGAAACAACATACATCGTAGGTTCAAAAGGAGTTGCGGCTACTTGAGATGCCAAGAATGAATTCAAGGTGTTTGCTGGCGACCAATGATAATTTACTGCGCCAGTTGCCCATAACGTAGCAGTTTCACCCGGACAAATAATCGTATCATTCCCTGCAGTTATCGAGGACGCGACAACACGTATCAAAACACTATCTCTTACTGTACCGCACGCATTGGTAAAATCACAATAATAATACATATCACTTGCTGGATCAATAGTAACATTCGGTCCAACTACAGTGCTGATATTAAGGTTAGGTGACCACAGATAATCTACCCCACCAGAAACCTCCAAATCAATGGTGGCTCCAGCACAAACCATGACAGAATCATCCATGACTGGAATGGGAGGAGTGTAATAAACTTCCACCAAAACACTATCTTCAAGAATACAACCTGTATTTGTTTCTATCTCAACAAAATAAGTCGTTGTTGCATCCGGAGTAACCGTTGGTGTGGATGTATTTTCATTGGTAATAAACGAATTTGGTGTCCACGAATAATTCACCCCACCAGTTGCAAATAATTCAACACTATTACCGATACAAATTGAAGTGTCATTGGAAATTGTATTGGATCCTGGATGTACATTGAGCGTTACAAAAACGGTATCAACACCGCATGTATCCGAGATAATCACCATAAAATCAGTCGTTTGATCTACAGTGGCAATGGGATTATAAATCGTTGGATCGCTCAACACATTCGCTGGAGTCCATTCATAAAAAGCACCTCCATATGCCTCAAATTCAAAGGGAACATTTGGGCAAACCGGTCCCGGAGGAGTAACAACACCACCAACAAAATCTCCAATAATCACCTCAAACTCTACGGTATCAGAAACATAACAATTGTTCGTATCGATTACGACAAGCGTTACATCGTAATTGCCCGGACCAGGATATAAATGAGATGGATTCACGTCAGTTGAGGTTGTATTATCTCCAAAATCCCAGAAGAACGCATTTCCATTTGCACTGTTATTACTGAAAACGACTGGATCAGGTAAACAAACCACTGGGTTTGGGTCTGCAATTGTTGCTTCAATTGTACTCAACTCAAATTTAAATGCGGCCAAGTTACAGTTATTACTGGGGTCTACATTCGACCAAACACCTGGCGTAGTTGGAAAACCATTTGACGTACTCCCGCAACTTGCGCATACGGCATGGTAAATTCGCCCAGCCTTATCGAATCGACTTGTACCACCATCAACATGATTTGCTGGCCCCGACGTTCCACCCATGTAAGTTGCATATTTCAAATAACTCGCATCACCTGCTAACACCGCGATGTAAAAATTACTTCCATTTGTAGTGGCTTGATATGCGTCCGAAGTGACAGGAAAGCCATTGCTCGTTGAATTAATCGCTTGTCCTCCATTGTTTGTGCTTCCACCCCAACCAGACAAATAAATATCGTAACAATCTGATACCAAGAAGGCAGTCGGTGAAATCTCGACATGTCCTGTGCCAGCACCAATCATTGTAGTCCATTCAACAGCACTTAAATCTGATTCAAATTTCTGAATAAACTGTCCAGAATTAGGAACACCATACAATCCAGTAGTGATTGGAAAATCGGATTCCGTTTGTCCCAACACATAAACCTTATCGTCTAAATCCAATTGAACGCAATATGCTTGATCATATTCATTTAATCCCAAATAAGTGCCGGATAAAATTGTTCCTGTTGTTCCGTTTAATCGCGTAATATATCCATCTGCTACGCCTCCGTTAAAGGTCAAATCGAAACCTGACGCGTAAGGCAGTGAAGAAGAATTTGTACCTCCAACAAAATACACATCACCATTGGAAGCACTTTGAACAGAATTACCAGACTCTACTCCTGTCCCCCCAAAGTAACCAGACCAACTAAGCGTGCTTAACGTTGGGTTCAATTTAAAAACTACGGCATCTTGAGCACCAGAAAGACTTGCTTGCGGACCTAACAAAACAGGGAAATCAGCCGACTTTGTAGTTGAAGCGACTAACACATTTTCATTTTGATCTAAAATAATTTCACCACGGAACTGATCTCCATAATTGAAATTCAACGCGCTTGAGTTAAGCCCATCATTTCCAGAACCTCCCATAAAAGTTGAACTTAATAAAGACGAACCATCTGAAGACAACCGAGCAATAAACAAATCGGAACCATTAAATGTTAAACCATTCTGTACTTCGGAAGCCCCACCGGCGTATGAGTTATCATAAGCTCCAACCATGGGGAAGTTGATAGAGGCAGTAATTCCAAGTATGTACAATTCATCGTTCGAATTACAAATCATACTTTCGGGCAATTCGTTTGCAGCACCACCTAGAAAAGTGGAGTAAATCAACGCTGTTCCGTCTGCGGTAAATTTAGTCACTGCAACATCAAACCCAGGTATCCCAGTTGCTCCTGCCGTACCTCCGTTATGTGAACCGTCGTAAGCTCCTGTTGTAATCGGGTAACCAATTCCAAAGCTAATTCCACCCCCAAATAAATTCCCGTTTGCATCTGGCGTTGCCGTCATCCCCCAGTTATCTGAAGTAGATCCCGTAAATGTGGAAAAAGTCAAGGTTGGATCAATAATGAGTGTTTTTGTGTCATCGTATCCATCTGGAAAAGCAAATGCCAAATCATTGCCTTTCAATTCAAACTCAACTTTTACTGCTTTTTTTCTTCCGTCTTCATCTTCTGTCCAGGCAATTGGTTTTGACTCGATAATCTCACCAAAACGATTGCCCATGTGTAAGTTCCCTTCTTCGTCGATAAATAAATCAGATTGCCCTTGATAATTTACCTGAATTTGATCAGCATTGACATGAGGGTTCACTATAAATGAATATTCCAATCCGCCATTACCATTCAATAGCATATCTATCCCATCATAATAGTTAAAAAGTCGAACTGTTTTATATCCATACACATGTCCAAACCATTGATCGGGATTATTTCCTAAAATGTAATTATGGTAAAAACTTGATGAATCCGTAGCGTATTTCTTTCCATTCCACGAAGATCCTTTGAATTTTGTTCGAATGACATGACCAACAATTGGCTCATGCTTTTCTTCGGCATGGTCTCCTCCGTCTTCAAGATGTTTCCCACCATTACTCAAAGAATAAGTGAACCCATCTTTTTCAATAAATAAATCGCCGTGACTTAAATCTATTTTAAACTGGACATTATCGTGCCATTGCCCCTTATTAGGGTACATCCAAGCATCCTGCCCAAGAACAAATTGTCCGAGCGAAGCAACGAATAATACAATTAGTACAAAAAATCTCATTTAAGATTGAAAAATACAACAATTAACCAACATTTCTAAACGGTAGACACAATAAGAACTACATGTTAGACAACGTCTTATAACTAAATCGTTTAATCCGTGGAAAGGTTGCCTTTTTCAATCCAATTTCAGTAAGCTAAAATATCCCATTGAAGGTCTATTTATTATCCTTAAATTTGTACTGAATTTACATCCAATTCCAACGATGAGTGATCCAATAAAACACGAGTGTGGTATCGCACTTTTAAGATTAAAGAAACCATTACAGTATTATGTTGATAAATATGGTACGGCTTTTTACGGACTAAACAAGTTGCATTTATTGATGGAAAAGCAACACAACCGTGGTCAGGATGGCGCGGGAGTTGCAAACATTAAATTCGACATGTCTCCGGGTGAGCGTTATATTTCTCGTTACAGATCTATTGATAGCAAACCGATTCAAGAAATTTTTGATTACATCAATGGGAAATTTGAAGCAATTGGAAAACAAGATCCAGCGCTTCTTCAAGATGTTGATTACTTAAAAAAGAACGCTGGGTTTACTGGTGAATTGTTTTTAGGACATTTACGTTACGGGACTTTTGGAAGAAATTCCATCGAAAGCTGCCACCCATTCTTAAGACAAAATAACTGGATTACAAGAAACTTGGTTGTGGCTGGAAACTTCAACTTGACTAATGTGGATGAATTATTCGATGTTCTATTACATGTGGGACAGCATCCAAAAGAAAAATCAGATACGGTAACCGTTTTAGAGAAAATTGGTCACTTTCTTGACAATGAAAATGACGAATTATACAATCAGTTGAAGCCACAAGGTTATTCAAATGCTGAAGTGTATAACAAAATTGCTTCAAAACTTGAAATTGATAAAATTCTAAAGCGTGCTTCTGAAGATTGGGATGGTGGTTACGCTATGGCTGGACTATTTGGTCATGGTGATGCATTCGTTTTGAGAGATCCTTCAGGTATCCGTCCGGCTTTCTTCTTTGAAGATGACGAAGTTTGTGTGGTTACTTCAGAGCGACCAGTGATTCAAACTGCATTCAACCTGAAAGCAGATCAAATTAAGGAATTAAAACCTGGCCATGCATTGATCATCAAAAAAGATGGTTCAATAAAAGAAACGTTAATTAACACACCGAAGGAAGAACTAAAATGTTCATTTGAACGTATTTATTTTTCTCGAGGTAGTGATACTGATATTTACAAGGAAAGAAAGCAACTGGGAAAAAATATCGTTCCTCAGGTTATTAAGTCGATAGATAACGATTTGGATAATTCTGTTTTCTCATTTATCCCGAATACGGCAGAAGTCTCATTTTATGGATTAATCAAAGGGTTGGAAGACCATTTGAATGAAGAGAAAATTGAGCAAATATCTGCTTTGGGTGCTGATGCAAGTCCTGAAAAAATTCGCGAAATCTTACTGAAAAGAGCTCGAATTGAAAAAATTGCTATTAAAGATGCAAAACTGAGAACATTCATTACTCAAGATGATTCTAGAGATGACCTTGTTGCGCATGTTTACGATGTCACGTATGGCTGTGTCAAACCAAAAACAGACAACCTCGTCATTATTGATGATAGTATTGTTCGTGGTACAACTTTGAAACAATCCATCCTTCGAATTTTAGACCGATTGGAACCTAAGAAAATCGTGGTTGTTTCTTCTGCCCCACAAATTCGATACCCAGATTGCTACGGAATTGACATGGCAAAAATGGGCGACTTTATCGCTTTTGAAGCAACAATTGCCTTACTGAAAGAACGTAACATGACACACATCATCGATGAAGTCTACGCGAAATGTAAGGAGCAAGAAAACTTACCGAAAGAGCAAATAAAAAATTACGTTCAGGATATTTATACGCCTTTTACTGACGATGAAATTTCTGCTAAAATCAGTGAACTTTTAACACCAGCAACCATTTCAACAAAAGTAGATATCATATATCAAACAGTTGAAAACCTTCATTTAGCTTGTCCTAATAATAAAGGAGATTGGTACTTTACTGGTAACTACCCAACGGCTGGAGGGAATAAAGTGGTGAATAAAGCATTCATGAACTGGAAAGAAGGTAAAAACGAACGCGCCTATTAATATTTAATATGAACAAACGTACGGCACTTATATTTTATGTTCTTAGTGTGTACGTTGTTGTGCAGTTTATCTGGTGGGGTTATCATCTGATAGAACTTACAGAAGAGGTTACCAAAACAGACACGCTCGTTTCAAAACGTGTGGCGATGATTCTGGGTGAAGGTGCCGTGTTTTTAGTGCTTCTCTTAGTGGGCATTTGGCAGATAAGACGTTCAATTCGCAAGGAATTGAAATTGTCTGAACGTCAAAACAACTTCCTCTTATCTGTGACACACGAATTAAAAACTCCGCTCGCAGCGAATAAACTTTATATTCAAACTGTTACAAAACGCGACCTTTCCAAAGAGCAACAAAACGAGATCCTAAGTAAAGCCATTGAAGAAAACACGCGTCTTGAGCACATGATCGACAATATCCTCAATGCTTCGCGACTTGAAAACAATGTGCTTCGTCTAGAAAAGGAAACATTCAGTTTAACACGTTTAATTGAAGCCGTCGTAAAACGATTCAATACTATCTCCGGAGGAACTATTGTAAAACATGACCTGACGACAGACATTCAAATCAAAGGCGATAAATTCATGATTGAGACAATTTTGAATAACTTGATTGAAAATGCGTTGAAATATGCGGGAAAAGATTCAGGCATCACGGTATACGCTTCTGAAAAAAACAATCAAATTCAATTTGGTGTTAAAGACTTAGGTCCCGGGATTCAAAAAGAGTTAAAATCACGTATTTTCCAAAAATTCTACCGGATAGGAAACGAAGAAGTACGTACACAAAAAGGTTCCGGTTTGGGACTATTTATCGTATCCGAATTGGTTCGAATGCATCACGGAAATGTTGTATGCTTAGACAATTCACCAACAGGATGCAACTTTCAAATATCAATTGAAAATGACAACTAATATTGGCTTAATTATTTTAGATGGATGGGGAATCGGAAACAAAACTGAATCCGATGCAATTTACAATGCGAACACGCCATTCATGGATAGTTTAATGCAAAATTATCCCAATGCAACATTACTAACTAGTGGAGAAGATGTTGGATTACCTGACGGACAAATGGGAAATTCTGAAGTAGGTCATTTAAATATCGGTGCGGGTAGAATTGTTTATCAAGAATTAACACGCATTAATAAGTCCATTCGCGACAAAGAATTTTTCAAAAATGAAACATTGAAAAAGGCGTTTCAAACAGCGAAAGATAAAAATGTTGCTATACATTTCATGGGACTTGTTTCTAAAGGAGGAGTTCATAGTTCACAAGAACATTTATACGCGTTATGTGAAATGGCAAAAGATTACAACTTGCCAAAATCTTTTATTCATGCGTTTACAGATGGACGTGATTGCGATCCTAAAAGTGGGCTAGACTTCATTAAAGAGTTAGAGGACGAAATAAAAGGAACGAACACTAAAATTGCATCTGTTATTGGTCGTTATTTTGCTATGGACCGAGATAACCGTTGGGAACGTATAAAAAAAGCATACGACTTAATGGTGCATGGAAACGGAACAGTTTTCAACTCAGCAAGCGAAGCGCTAAAAGAATCATATGCCAACAACGTTACGGATGAGTTCATTGAACCTTCTTTTATTGAAGCAGACGGAATCATTCGTCCAGGTGACGTTGTTGTTTGTTTTAACTTCAGAACTGATCGTCCAAGAGAAATCTCTATCGCGCTAACTCAAAAGGACCTGCACGAATTCAATATGGCAGCAATGGACATTGATTATTACACAATGACCAATTACGATAAAACGTTCAAAAACGTAAACGTGATTTTCGAAAAAGACAACCTAACGAAGACATTGGGAGAAGTCCTTTCGGAAAACAATAAAACACAAGTACGTATCGCTGAAACTGAAAAGTATCCTCACGTTACATTCTTCTTTAACGGAGGAAGAGAAACGGAATTCAATGGAGAACGTAGACTACTTGTGAACTCGCCAAAAGTTGCTACATACGATTTACAACCTGAGATGAGTGCTTGCGAAGTAAGAGATAAAATTGTTGAAGACATTCAATCAAATACACCAAACTTCATTTGCCTTAACTTTGCTAACCCGGATATGGTTGGACATACAGGAGTGTATTCAGCGATCATGAAAGCTGTTGAAACAGTAGATAGTTGTCTTCAAAAAGTAGTTGAAGCGGGCCTAGAAAAAGGATATGAATTTATTGTAATTGCAGATCATGGAAATGCAGACTATGCAATCAATTCGGACGGAACGCCAAACACAGCACATTCATTAAATCCTGTTCCTGTTATACATGTTACTCAGGATAAAAACACTTCTATTAACGATGGAATTTTAGCTGATGTTGCCCCAACGATTTTATCGCGATTGGGAATAGCGCAACCTGTTGAAATGACAGGAAAAACTTTGGTGTAAATCAAGACTTTAACTTGGCAATAATTCCCGTAGTAGAGAACCCTTCCACCAAAGGAATCGCCTCAACGCTTCCTCCATACGCCCGAACTTCTTTCGAACCAACAATGTAAGTTTTGGCTGTTACATCTTGTTCATTTGGATCATAATCAGCGCCTTTTACCAAGATGTCTGGCTGCAATTTCGTAATCAAATCAATTGGAGTGTCCTTATCGAAAAAAACCACCAAGTCAACATAACCCAATGCAGCTAAAACAGTTGCTCTAGCATCCTCTTTGTTTACCGGTCTGTCCTCACCCTTCCCTTGACGTTTTACAGAAGAATCTGTATTTAACGCAACAACCAATCGATCTCCAAGCTCTGCCGCTTCCGCCAAATAAGAAACATGCCCTGTATGTAAAATATCGAAACAACCGTTTGTAAAAACAATCTTATCCGTTTTCATCTTCCACATTTTCATGCGTTTCAAGGCCGTATCGTGATCTACTATTTTTTGTTGAAGGTGCTGTAATCGCGTGTTCATGATTTATTTTTTGTGTTCTACCTCTGCTAACTTAGGTTGGCGCTGAATTAAGAACAACGATAACAAACCTAGCAATACCATCATTGCGGTTTGTGCTACCCAAATAAAAATTCCAAAGCCAGCAAACTGGATCCCATAAAGCACTAGCACTGCGTTTACCCATGCAGGATAAGCTCCAATTCCTCCAGGCAATAAAGCAATCGCCGCGGCACCTACTACAAATGATCCAAATACAGCACCAATTGAAATTGCTGATGTCTCAGGAAACGCTTGCGCAAATATCCAGATTGTACCAATATAGCATCCCCATATAAAAAACGTATGTCCAATATATGCCCATTTCTTCTTCATCGTCCAAATAGATTTCAAACCTTCATAAAATCCCATGAGTTTATCGATGCAAAATTTCTTGAATTTTTGATTCTTAAAGAAAAAGATCAATCCTATAATCCCTACAACGACAACACCTATTCCAGCATAGACCAGCCATTCTTTAGAGCCACCACCTGCTGAGTTTGTTATTTGACTAAATTCCTCAGAGTTCGCTTGTAATAAGCCTGAAATAAAAACGACAAGACCAAGCATGATGACATCAACAACGCGTTCAATTACAATGGTAGCAAACCCTTTTTCAAATGGCACTTTCTCGTAGTTCGTCAATAAACCTGCACGTGCAAATTCACCCGATCGTGGAACCGTATAATTGATGACATATCCAGACATTACAGCATGGTACGCATTAGAGAGTTTTGGCTTGTACCCCAAAGGTTCCAATAAAAACAGCCAGCGATAACTTCGACTTAAGTGACTCAAAAAAGATACAAACAATGCTAAAATCACCCAGAAGTAATTTGCATCAAAAAATGAGTTTTTTGTTTGTTCTAGTTGCTTTTCATCTAGTCCATTAAAAAAATACCAAGTAAGATAAACCCCAATGCCAATTGGAACTATAATCTTCAATATTTTGATAATTGAATCCTTCACTTAGTCAATAAGATTTGTTTGTTCATTTGGAAAAACAAGCGATGGTTTGAACGACTTCGCTTCTTCAAATTCCATAAACCCGTAACCAATAATGATTACACAGTCACCCACAGCTACTCTACGTGCCGCAGCTCCATTCAGACAAATAACACCTGAACCTGCTTCGCCTTTTATAGCATATGTCTCTAAACGAGCCCCATTATTATTGTTTACGATTTGAACACGCTCACCTTCAATGATATTGGCCGCTTTCATTAACTCTTCATCAATTGTGATACTACCGATATAGTTTAAGTCAGCTTGCGTGACACGTGCACGATGTATTTTTGATTTTACAACTTGTATTAACATTCCTTCTGTTTGGTTATGAGGGCAAAGTTAGCTTATTTTTAAGAATTCACTCCTGAATCGATCAACTCCATATTGTCAATTAAACGGACTTCTCCGCAATACGCAGCAAGACAAGACCTTGCTCCTGGCACCCATTGATCAATTTCCAACAACGTGTCCGGATGTACAATATTTAGGTATTCCAACTTCAATTCCCCGCGATTAAAAAATTCTAAAGCAATCTTTTTTGCTTCTTTGGGAGAAAACCTTTTAGCCAGCGCTTTCAATAGCACCATCATTTCATGGATAATAATCGCATCTTCTTTTTCCTGTTCAGACAGGCGTTGATTTCGGCTACTACTTGCTAACCCCGAAGTTTCTCTCACGATTTCGCAAGGAACAATTTTTGTACCAAGATTAAACGACTTCACCATAAAATTAATGACCGCCAATTGCTGAAAATCTTTCAACCCGAACAACGAATATTCAGGATCAACAATTTCAATTAAACGCTTACAAACGTTTACAACACCGTTAAAATGCCCTGGTCGAAATTCCCCCTCCATAACATGCTCTAAATCACCCAAATCCAAAGTCACAGCTTCATAATCTTCCGGGTAAACTTCAGAAACAGGTGGGGCAAAAACGATAATGTTCCCGACCGTTTTTAAAAGTCGAACGTCATTTTCAAGCGTTCTTGGGTAATTATCTAGGTCTTCTTTTTTATTGAATTGCGTTGGGTTTACGAAAATACTAACAACCACTTCATTAGCCAGCGACATGGCTTTTTTAACAAGCTCCAAATGACCATGATGAAGTGCCCCCATCGTTGGTACTAGTGCAACTGACGATTTTCCGTCATTCTCATTCAATCTTTTTCGTAGCGATTCTACGGTAGTAAAAACATTCAAATCCTCCATTTAATAACACATTGCGAGTGACAAATCTATCCGTTTTTGTTGAAGTTTCACTTTTTTTTGTATATTTTTGTAAACGTTTTTATCAATAAGATTTTCATGGAGAAAAAGAAAGTACTTTTTATCTCACAAGAGATATCGCCATTTTTACCAAAGTCAGAGATTTCTTTGACGGCTAGAAGTTTGGCTCAAGGAGTTCAGGAAGGAGGGAAAGAGATTCGCGCATTTATGCCTCGATTCGGAGTTATAAATGAAAGAAGACACCAACTTCATGAAGTGATTCGTTTGTCAGGAATGAATTTAATCATCGACGACTCAGATCATCCTTTAATTATTAAAGTAGCTTCTATTTCTGCTGCTAGAATGCAGGTTTATTTTATTGACAATGATGAGTATTTCAAGAGAAAGAGTACTGTTCTAGACGATAAAGATGTTGAGCACAAAGACAACGATGAACGGTCTATGTTCTTCTGTCGTGGAGTTCTTGAAACCGTTAAGAAATTAGGATGGCAACCAGATGTTATTCACTGTAATGGATGGATGACTTCATTGATGCCCCTTTACATCAAGAAATTATACAAAGACGATCCGCATTTTGCAAACACTAAAGTTGTGTATAATATGTACAACACAGGGTTTAACAATAATTGGGATGAACGCATATCTGAAAAACTTAAATTTGACGGATTCGACGATGATGTAATTAAAGACTTTAGTGATCCTAGTTTTGAAAACATTAATAAAGCCGTAGCAAAATATGTTGACGGTTTAAGCGTTGGAAGTGAAGATTTAAGTCCGGAATTGAGATCTATCTTTGACGCAGCTGAATGCGAAAAATTAGATTTTGTTGCTGAAGAGCATCAAGTAAAAGAAGTTTCGGAGTTTTTGGATAAAGTAATTGATACAGAAGTTCTCATATAACATGAATCATAATCAACCATTGATGTGGCGGAAAGGGTTAGCTCTTTCCGCTACTTTTTTATTTTGCCTATTCTTAGGAGTGGCTTGTAAGAAAAAAGAAAATACGCTTGGACAAAATAGTATCGATCAAAACGAGCTATTAAGTTCTGCAACAACCGATACATTTTCAATTACTTCATTTTCATATCTAAATGATTCGATCATTTCTGATAATGCCCCATTTGGAATTATAGGTTCATACCACGATCCGAAATTTGGCATGTTCAATTCTGAGTTGTACACGCAGTTTCGTTTAAGTGGATTATCTCCAGATTTTGGAGATATTAGCGGCATCGTTGTGGACTCATTTGTCTTAGCACTGGAATATGTAGGTTCTACTTCATTTTATGGAGAAACAGGAGACCAAACATTTGAAGTTTTCGAAATTGCTGAAGACTTACATATTGACTCGACTTATTACTCATCGGATGTTAAGTCGCACGTTGGAGGTGATTTGGTTCAACCTGGAAAGAACGTAATTAACCTTAACCCATCGAACATTACTGTAGTTGATTCAGATACTATTGATTCACAAATAAGAATCCACTTAGACCCAGCCAAAGCAGATGCTCTATTGGCAGAGGCGGATGCAGGAACTGGTTCTTTTGATGACAATGATGCTTTTTTGAACTACTTCAAAGGGTTACATATTAAGACAAATAACTTTGGGCAAAACCCTGGAGAAGGTGGTGTGTTTTATTTCAACCTTACAGACCCTGCCTCAAAATTAACCATTTATTACACCCAAGCTGGCGAACAAAAAACATACGATTTCCTGATCAATTCTAGTTGTGCCGATTTCAATCATGTTGATATCGACAATAGTATGACGAATGTTGCAACCGTAATAAACGATACTGTTTCAGGGCAACTTGAATACTATGCACAGTCATTTGGAGCTAGAGCTGTTATTCGCATCCCTGGATTGGATAACATCCCTTCCAATGCCATAGTGCATACCGCAACACTTATTTTACCGGTTCAACATCAGACGGGATCTAAATATGAACCATCTTCTGATATTACCGTAGCTATTACAGAAACAGAAGGCGATTCACAATTGTTTGGTGTTGGAACTGCTTCTTACAGTACGTACACCAAATCATATGAAATCGACTTAAGAAGTTATATCCAAGGACTCGTTAGCAATGCAACGGGGAACAATGGATTGATTTTATCTCCGATACTTTACAATACTTCGGCTGAAAGAATCATTTTTAATGGACCAAACACCATTAATAAAGAGAAACCAATTTTAAAAATACTATACACTGAATTCTAGAACTTATGTGTGGAATTGTTGCTTACATCGGGCAGAAAGAGGCCTATCCAATTATTGTAAAAGGTCTTAAAAGACTTGAATATAGAGGATATGATAGTGCGGGGATTGCGCTATTAAATAATGGTGAATTAAACATTTATAAAAAACAAGGGAAAGTAGCTAACCTGGAAGAGTTTGCTGCCGATAAAGATCGTTCCGGATCTGCGGGAATTGGTCACACACGTTGGGCAACTCACGGAGCTCCAAGCGATGTGAATTCTCACCCTCATTATTCTGAAGACGGCGACATTGCCTTAATTCACAATGGAATTATTGAAAACTACGACGCTATAAAACAGCGTCTAATGAACAGCGGTTATACTTTCAAAAGTGATACTGATACGGAAGTTTTGACATACTTAATTGACGATATCAGAAAAAATTCATCGGTATCTGTTGCTGAGGCTGTTCGTTTAGCACTTCAACAGGTTGTTGGTGCATATGCAATCGTCGTAATCTCAAAAAGTAACCCAAATCAATTGGTCGCTGCAAGAAAAAGTAGTCCGCTCGTTTTGGGAATTGGTAAAGACAATGATTTCTTCTTAGCTTCTGATGCAACTCCAATCGTGGAATACACGAAAAAGGTGGTTTACATGGAAGATGAGGAAATTGCCATTGTTGATTTAAATGAAGGTTTAAAATTATACAGCATTGATGATGTACAGAAAACTCCTTATGTTCAAGAACTTGAGTTACAACTTGAGGCACTTGAAAAAGGTGGATATGAACACTTCATGCTAAAAGAAATACATGAACAACCTCGATCAATCACGGATTGTTTCAGAGGTCGTTTAAATGCTGCCGAAGGATGGGTTTCTCTTGGAGGAATCAAGGATTACGAGCAAAAAATGATTAATGCTAATCGTATTATCATGATTGCCTGCGGTACTTCTTGGCATGCTGGATTGGTTGGAGAGTATTTATTTGAGGATTTAGCACGAATCAATGTTGAGGTTGAGTATGCAAGTGAGTTCAGATACAGAAACCCAATCATCACTGAAAATGATATTGTTATCGCCATTTCTCAAAGTGGAGAAACAGCTGATACTATGGCGGCATTGGAATTGGCAAAATCAAAAGGTGCTACAATCTTAGGAATTTGTAATGTGGTTGGTTCTTCCATCTCTAGAATTACAGATGCAGGATCTTATACGCATGCGGGACCAGAAATTGGTGTTGCTTCAACTAAAGCATTTACTGCACAAGTAACGATTTTGACATTGATGGCGTTGTCTTTGGCTAAACGTAAAGGAACCATCTCTGAAACTAAGTTCAGAACAATGCTTTCTGAATTGGAGGCCATTCCTCAAAAGGTTCAGCAAATCCTAGATAAGAACGACGAAATAAAATTAATTGCAGAGCAATATCAAGGAGCTTCGAATGCATTGTATTTAGGACGAGGTAGTTCTTTTCCTGTAGCTTTGGAAGGTGCATTGAAATTGAAAGAAATTTCTTACATCCACGCAGAAGGTTACCCAGCAGCTGAAATGAAACATGGCCCTATCGCATTAATTGACGAGGAAATGCCTGTTTTTGTAATTGCCACAAGTGGACCATCTTACGAAAAACTAGTGAGCAACATTCAAGAGGTGAAAGCTCGTAAAGGAAAATTGATTGCCGTAGTAACGGAAGGTGATCAACAAGTACAAGAAATTGCAGATCATACCATTGAAATTCCAGATACGGATGAACACTTGGTTCCTTTATTAGCAACCATCCCATTCCAGTTATTGTCATACCACATCGCGGTTATGCGAAACTGTAATGTAGATCAACCTAGAAATCTTGCAAAATCTGTAACGGTTGAGTAATGGCAATTGCTGTCTCTCAAAAGAATAAAGATTTTTTCATTAACGTCTATGATGTCGTGCGTCTCATTCCAAAAGGACGCGCCACATCGTATGGTGCTATCGCCAAGTATTTAGGTGCTCCACGTTCTAGCAGAATGGTGGGTTGGGCAATGAATGCAGCACACAGTCAACCCGAGATTCCGGCACACCGCGTTGTAAACCGTAATGGCTTATTGACAGGAAAAATGCATTTTACACCTCCTGAACGTATGCAAGAAAGATTGGAAAGTGAAGGAATCGTAGTGGTTAAGGACAAAATTCAAAATTTCACAGAAATCTTTTGGGACCCATCAATTGAGTTAGCGCTCTAGTTCTCGAATAACTCTTCTAAGAACAATTGCTCGTGACCCGAAACTTTTGCTAAAAAGTTGATTTCATTTGTGATTTCCGTTATCTCTGTATCGAAACGATCTGTAGCCGATAAGCTATAACTCTCTTGAACTGTCGCTAAACGCTCCTTCAACTGGCGGCCTTGCGCTAGTCGCTCTTCATATTCAGATTTACACGACGTAAGACTGCCTATGAAAACTAGTAGTATTGTGATTAAGCGTAGTTTCATATTACAAAGTAACGACAGTTTTACTGCTCTCACAAAAAATATGATAATTGAAAAACGGTTAATAATCATTCAATCTTATGATTTAAACAGTTGTTAAATTTAGCACGTTCTCATCCATATCAATCCTTCTTTAATTTCAAAGCAGTAACTTAGCACCATGATTTTTGTAACCGGAGGAACGGGTTTATTGGGTGCGCATTTATTGGTGGAATTGGCACAAAATACAAAGCCAATTCGCGCTATATATCGCTCAGAGCGTAAGAAAAAGGCCGTTCTATCTTTGTTTAATTATTATCTACCTGAAACAGCCGAATCCGCTTTTAACAAAATAGAATGGGTGAAAGCAGATATCTTAGACCTTGTTGAATTGAGCAACGCCATGCAAGGTGCAACTCAGATTTATCATTGTGCAGCATTGGTCTCATTTCACAAAAGCGATTTTACTCAACTACTTAAAATCAATCGTGAAGGAACAGCGAATATTGTGAACATCGCATTGGATTTAGAAAATTGTAAATTGTGCTACGTTAGTTCAACTGCTGCGATTGGTGGCAATGACGGAGAACATATCACAGAAGAATCGAAATGGAAGAACGCTCCCACAACAAGTGGATATAGTATTTCTAAATATTCGGCTGAAAAGGAAGTTTGGCGCGCAATCGAAGAAGGTCTTGATGCCGTGATGGTAAACCCATGCGTTATTTTAGGTGCGGGGAATTGGAACGAGAGTTCATTGACGATTTTCAGAACGCTTCAAAAAGGTGTAAGTTTTTATCCTCCTGGCGCTAATGCAGTTGTGGATGCTAGAGATGTGGCTGAAATCATGGTGAAATTGATGGAATCTGACATTACAGCGGAACGGTATTTATGCATCGGAAGCAATCAATCGTTTCAAGTATTGATGGCCGAAATTGCAAAACAACTGAATGTCAAAATGCCCAAACGCCCAGTGAAACGCTATATGGTTGAAATCGCTCGAAGAGTACTTGGTTTTGTATCATTGTTCACTTCCAAGAAACCGGCTATTACAACAGAAACGGTGCAAAGTTTATTTGGAAACAAGAGTTACGACGCTTCAAAAATTGAACAAGAACTTAACTTTAAATTTCGTGCATTACCAGAAATGGTAGAAAATGGAATTAAAGGACGTCAGCTTTAATCGTAAAATTCATAATCCTTAAAACGCAGGATCATCATAAAGCCTGTACTGACTTGTCGCGTGATTACCGTGGCAAGCAATAAACTTTTACTGTTGTAAATGATTTGAATGTCGGTAACAAATTCACCATTTTTATAAATATGCTTCTCAATCAGGTTACCCATTTCATCATAACGAAACAACAATTCTTCTAAAAATCCTTCTTGGCGATTGCTGCTTTTTCTAAGTGCTGCCAATTTCCCCTGTTCATTGTATTCATACGAGTACGTATAAATCGTAGAGGTCATTTTGATTTTTTCTA
>JBFHHS010000034.1:0-17759 GCA_041596895.1 Crocinitomicaceae bacterium
ACCAATACTCAATCTGCTTATGTTAATACCAGGGTTCAATCGTTTCAATTGAGATTGAGAAAGTCGATTTCGTTGTGCAATTACACCAAACATATCTCCTGATCGAACTGTATAATATTTTTTACTCGCTGTTGGTGTCGTTGTGGTATTTGTTGTTGCACTACCTTTGACTTTTAATCGCTGCCCAACATAAATTTTTGTTGACCTTAGACCATTAATACGTTGAATTTCTGCAACAGACGTTCCATATTTCGATGAAATTGTTCCCAGCGTTTCACCACTTCTTACCTTATGGTAAGTATACGAGTCAGAAGAACCAGAATCATTTGTTGCAGTATTGTTCGTATTACTCGTATTATTCTGAATGGTTGGCGTTGAATATCTTAACGTTTCTAAACTGTACAAACTATCTTCCAATGTAACTAATTGACCAATCTGCGGCGCAGGTAAAGTAATGCATTGGCCATTTAATGTTTTTGGAATGTAGTCACGTTTATAAATTGGGTTCAACCGTTTAATTTCTTCTTCTTCAATTTCAAGTAATTCGCTAATCGATGCCATATGCACCCCTTTGTTCAAACACATCGTATCCAATTGTGGATAACGCACTGAGGCCTCCATCGGAATAATGTTATGTTCAGCGTGATAAGTCAGCAAATATGCTGCTGCGATAAAGTTCGGAACATAACCTTGTGTTTCTCTTGGTAAAAATGGTCGTACCTCCCAATAAGTAAGCTTATTTCCTGATCTACGTATTGCTTTATTTACGTTACCTGGACCAGCGTTATATGCAGCTAAAGCTAAATTCCAATCGTTATAAATACCGTATAATTTCTTCAAGTATTGACACGCTGCTTCAGTGGCCAATTCAGGATCCATACGTTCATCGATGTATGAGTTTTCTGTTAAGCCGAACATTCTACCTGTCCCATACATAAATTGCCAGAGGCCTAATGCACCCGCTCTAGATTTCACTTGAGGACGTAATCCACTTTCGATGACCGCTAAATATTTTAACTCAATTGGTAAGTCATGTTCAGCTAGTTTAGTCTCAAACATATCGAAATAAAGCTTAGATCGACCTAAAACTACTCTAGCAAAGCCCCGTCTTTTTCTTGCAAAAAATTTGATTGTATTCAATGTTTGTTCGTTGCAATCTAAATGAAACGGACTCATTTCATTCATTACATTCAATCGTTCACAATACACTTCATCCGAAAACTCAGGAACTGAATCTTGCTCGTAATTTAAAGCATCAATAATTGAATCATAATTACCTTCAGGAGAATATTCTGCATAGAACATATCAAGACTCTGTTCGATTGTATTGATGATTTGCTCACCTTTCAAACTATCTTCTTTCGTCCAATTATAACTTTGAGCAAACATATTGCTCATCATTAATACTGCTATTATTGCTCCAAAAATTCTCATTAATTCACCTCTATTTTTTCTAATTGTCTAGAAAAATTCAACATCTCTTTCTCTTTAAAGAAATCACCTATCACCTGAATACCGAATGGTAAACCATTGCTATGTGTTCCCATTGGAAGAGAAATAGCCGGATTACCAGAAAGGTTGGCATGTACGGTGTAAATATCCTGTAAATACATTGAAATTGGATCACTAACTGCATTCAACTCAAAAGCTGTAGTTGGTGTAGTTGGCAATACAATAGCATCGTAATTTTTAAAAATTTCGATTGTTTTATCCTGAATTACCCTACGTACTTTTTGTCCTTTTGTGTAATAGGCATCATAATAACCATGCGATAGAACAAAAGTTCCGGCCATTATTCTTCGTTGCACTTCAGGACCAAATCCTTCACTACGTGATTTCTTATACGTTTCTTCAACACCTTTGGCTTGATCACTTCGATGTCCAAAATGAACCCCGTCAAAACGAGAAAGGTTAGAAGAAGCTTCTGCCGTTGTAAGTACATAATATGTTGGCACCATGTAATCCAAATACGGAAATGAGACTAAATCAACGGTATGACCTTGATCTTTTAAACCTGCAATTACTTTATCCATGGCAGATTTTATTTCCGGGTCATTCCCTTCCATCTCATATCCCTCTTTGATAATTGCGATACGTTGGTTCTTTAATTCTTCAATTTCTCCAAATTTATTAACTGGTTGAGTAGACACTGTAGCATCATACTCATCCTCACCTGCCATTACTTCAAGAAGCAAAGCAGCATCATCAATATTATTTGTGAATGGCCCAATTTGATCGAACGAAGACGCATAAGCGATTAATCCATGTCGTGAAATACGGCCGTAAGTTGGTTTAAGACCATATGTTCCGGTAAAGCTAGCAGGTTGCCTAATTGACCCTCCTGTGTCGCTTCCTAGCGTTGCAGTACAAAGACCAGCTGCCAATGCAGCAGCAGAACCTCCAGAAGAACCACCAGGAACCATTTTTTTATTCACGGGATTTAAAACTGGACCAAAAGCAGAGTTCTCATTGGAACTTCCCATCGCAAATTCATCGCAATTTAAACGTCCGATTATAATGGCATCTTCATTAAGAAGGCGCTCCAAGGCCGTTCCGGTAAACAAAGATTCAAACCCTTCCAAAATTTTTGAAGAAGCCGAAACCACATGCCCTTTATAGCAGAGGTTATCTTTGATTCCTATAACCATTCCGGCTAAACGACCGGCAGTACCATTTTTGATTTTTTCGTCGACAAGCGCTGCCTTTTCTTTAGCAGAAGTTTCAAACACTTCTAAAAAAGCATTGAGGTCTTTATTCCCTTCAATTGCCGACAAGTATCCTTCGAGGATACTCATAACTGTATCGCCTGCAGAAATTGCCTTTCTTACATCAGCATACGTTCGCAACATTGTAAACGTGTTTATGATTTTTTCTCTTCAGACTCTTCTTCCGGTTTTGCAGAAGCGTCCTTAAATTCTTTGACTCCTTTACCAAGTCCTTTCATAAGTTCTGGAATTTTTTTTCCACCGAACAAAAGAAGTGCTACCACTAAAATTGCGATTACTTGCCAAGGGCCGAATACTCCTAGTATCATCTTTTCGTTTTTAATATTATTATAAAAATACAAATAAGGTATTATGCATTTACCTAAACATCACCAAAAGATGTTAATGTAGCTAGATTATAATTTTCTAGCTACCTCAACTTCTTCGTATGCTTCAATAATATCACCTTCTTTAATGTCGTTATATTTCTCAATGTTAAGACCACATTCGTAATTGTTTTTCACTTCTTTTACGTCGTCTTTGAATCGTTTTAAGGACCCTAAACCACCTTCGTGAACCACAATTCCGTCTCTAATAATACGTACTTTAGAGTTGCGTTTGATGATTCCATCAGTAACGAAACAACCTGCAATCGTACCTACTTTAGAGATATTGAATGTTTCTCTAATCTCAGCAGTACCGACAATTTTTTCTTCAATATCTGGAGAAAGCATTCCTTCCATCGCAGCTTTGATTTCATCAATTGCCTTGTAGATTACAGAGTAAAGTCTAATATCAATTTGTTCCACTTCAGCCAATTTTCTTGCCTGTAATGACGGTCTAACTTGGAAACCAAGAATAATCGCATCAGAAGCCGAAGCTAAATTGACATCGGCCTCAGAAATTGCACCGACACCTTTATGAATGATGTTTACCTGAATTTCTTCTGTTGAAAGTCTTAATAACGAATCAGAAAGAGCTTCAATAGATCCATCAACATCACCTTTAACAATTAAGTTCAACTCTTTAAAGTCACCAATTGCCAAACGACGTCCAATCTCATCCAGAGTAATATGTTTCGTTGTACGTAAACCTTGTTCACGATACAATTGTTCTCTTTTAACTGCGATAGCCTTCGCTTCTTTTTCATCATCTAAGACATGGAATGTATCACCCGCTGAAGGAGCTCCATTCACACCTAAAACCGAAACTGGTTTAGACGGTCCAACTTCAGTAAGACTTACACCATGCTCATCGTGCATCGCTTTAATCTTACCATAATTTCTACCTACCAATACTGTATCACCAATACGAAGTGTACCTGTTTCCACGAGCATGTTAGTTACGTAACCTTTACCAATATCCAGAGAAGACTCAATAACAGTTCCCTTCGCATTTCTATCAGGGTTCGCTTTAAGATCTAACAATTCAGCTTCTAGAAGTATTTTCTCAAGTAAATCCTCAATATTCAAGTTCATCTTCGCAGAAATTTCTTGACACTGGTATTTACCTCCCCAATCCTCGACAAGGATGTTCATCTGAGAAAGTTGTTCTTTAACTTTATCTGGATTTGCACCTGGTCTATCAATTTTGTTGATTGCAAAGACCATTGGTACCTCAGCAGCCTGTGCATGAGAAATTGCCTCTTTTGTTTGCGGCATCACGTCATCATCAGCAGCGATAATAATAACGGCAACATCAGTTACTTGAGCACCACGTGCACGCATTGCTGTAAAGGCCTCGTGACCTGGAGTATCTAAGAATGTCATTTTACGACCATCTTTCAATGTTACACTGTAAGCACCAATGTGCTGTGTAATTCCTCCTGCCTCACCGTCAACTACGTCGGCATTTCTAATTCTATCTAATAGTGAAGTTTTACCATGATCTACGTGACCCATTACTGTAATAATCGGTGGACGTGATTTAAGATCTTCTTCCTTATCTTCAATAACAGGAATCGCTTCTTGAACCTCTGCACTTACAAACTCTGCTTCAAAACCGAATTCATCTGCAATAATTTGAATTGTTTCAGCATCAAGACGCTGATTAATCGAAGCAAAGATACCTAGCGACATACAAGCTGATATTACCTCAGTTGAACTTACACTCATCATAGTAGCCAATTCAGACACTGTAACGAACTCTGTCAACTTCAATACTTTCTCTTGTAACTCTGCGTGTGCTTCTTCTTCTAATCTTTTAGCAGCAACGTTTTCACGTTTTGCTCTTCTATTTTTAGCTCCTTTAGATTTCCCTCCTTTATTAGAAAGACGTGCTAAAGTATCCTTAATCTCTTTTTGAATATCACGTTCTGTGATCTCAGGTTTCGGTGCTTTCGCTCCTTTTTTATGTCCACCTCGGTTATTTCCTCCGGCAGCACCTTTGTTTTGGTTCTGTTGAGATTGTTGTTTAGCAACATCAACTTTACGAACTCGCTTACGTTTACGTCGTTCCGCTTGAGTCGGTCCTTTCGGTTTTTCAACTGGAAGTTCAATTTTACCAACAACATTTGGTCCAGCAAGTTTTGTACGCTGTACACGAATTGTTTCTGGTTCTTTCGTTGCCGCAGCGTCTTTTTCCTCAGGTTCTGGTTTTTCAGCAGCTGGTTTTTCAACTTTAGCAGCTGGTTTAACCTCCTTCTTCGGAGCTTCCTTCGTTGATTTTTTACTCTTATCCGGTCTAGTTTTCGTATTGATTTTATCCAAATCAATTTTACCTAGCACTTGAATTTTCATTCCCGCCTTGTCATCTGTCGGCTCCTCTTCTTTGCTCTCCTCAACCTTCTCTTCAGCTTTCACTTCAGGTTTAGGCTCCTCTTTCACTTCCGCTACAGGTTCTTCAACCTTTTCTGGTTTTTCTACAACAGGTTCCGGCTCAACAACAGGCTCTGGCTCAGCAACCACTTTTGGTTCTGGTTCAGCAACAGGTTCTGGTTTCGGAGCTTCTTCTTCCTTTTTGTCTCTAAGAGAGATTGTTTCCCTTTTTTCATGAGTAACACTCGTCTTCTTTGATTGTTCTTTCAAACTTTGGTCCGCAGCAAATTCGGTACGCAACATGTCGTACTGTTCCGGTGCAAGCTTCGTGTTTGGGCTTGCATCTATCGATACCCCTTTACTCTCAAGGAATTCAACTAGGGTTGACATCCCTACGTTTAATTCACCTGCTGCTTTTCCTAATCTAATTGGTTTGGCCATAAAATTATGCGTCCTTAATTTACTTTTTTTCTACGTATTATTTTGCAAGGCACGTAACCCCTTGTGGTCTAAATATACTGTTTTGGACTGAGTTTACTCGAACTCGGCATTCAGAATTTTAAACACTTCTTGAATTGTTTCGTCTTCTAGGTCAGTTCTCTTAACAAGATCTTCAACCCCAATATCTAAGACAGATTTCGCTGTATCACAACCGATTGCTTTCAATTCATCAAGAATCCAGCTATCGATTTCATCTGCAAATTCTTCTAAATCTACATCTTCTACATCAACTTCACCTTCTCTATAAACATCTAATTCATAACCCGTTAGTTTCCCTCCAAGTTTAATATTGTGTCCACCTCTACCAATTGCTAAAGAAACTTGGTCTGGCTTTAGGTAAACCTTAGCTCTACCTGTTTCCTCATTAATTTCAATGGTAGTTATTTTCGCCGGAGACAAAGCTCTTTGAATAAATAACTGAGGATTACTTGTATAGTTAATTACATCAATATTTTCATTCTTTAACTCACGAACAATTCCGTGAATACGCGAACCTTTCATACCAACACAAGCTCCAACTGGATCAACTCTATCATCATAAGATTCCACCGCTACTTTCGCTCTTTCGCCTGGCTCACGTACGATACGTTTAATAGTAATTAAACCATCAAAAACCTCAGGAACTTCAAGTTCAAATAAACGCTCTAAGAATTCAGGTGCTGTTCTAGATAAGATAATTACAGGGTTACTGTTTCTCATATCTACCTTCGCAACAACTGCACGGATAGATTCACCTTTCTTAAAGTAGTCCGATGGTATTTGTTCTGATTTTGGAAGTAACAACTCGTTCCCTTCATCATCAAGAACCATAATTTCTTTCTTCCAAACCTGGTAAACTTCACCAGTAACGATATCACCAATACGTTCTTTATATAGTTTGTATAAATGGTCTTTTTCAAGTTCCATAATACGTGAAATCAAATTCTGACGTAAAGAAAGAATATTTCTTCGTCCAAAATCAGCAAATTTGAACTCTTCAGTAACCTCTTCTCCGATTTCAAAATCAGGCTCAATTTTAATGGCGTCTGAATATGCAATCTCGATGTTTGGGTCTTCTACCTCACCGTCATCAACAATTTCTTTATTGATGAAGATTTGAACATCTCCTTTATCAATGTTAACAATAACATCAATGTGCTCATCGGTATCAAACTTCTTTTTAAGCATTGCACGAAACACATCTTCCAAGACATGTTGCATCGTTTGCTTATCGATGTTTTTTAACTCTTTAAATTCCGAAAACGAATCAACTAATTCTAAGCTATCCATAATTTTACTAATTATTGTTTTCTCAATGCAATGGCATCGGCTTTATTATTTAAATGAAATCACAATTTTTGTCTCGGCGACATTCTCCATATTCAACACATGGTCTTCAATGATTGTTTCTTTCTTCTTTTTTCCTTCAATTCTTTCTTTACGCGTTGTTTGAATTGTGATTTCTTCAGGAGTTGCGGCAATCATTTTTCCTTCGATTTTACCCCCCTCTTTCAATTTCACCTTCACATCGCGACCAACATTCTTCTTGTACTGAGCAAAAACTCTTAAGCCCTGATCTAACCCAGCGGAAGAAACGCTTATTTCAAAATCTTGTTCTTCACGATCTAGATTATGTTCTACATTACGAGATACAGACATACAATCACTTACTGCCACATTACCTTCGTGCTTATCTAACTCAACACGAATAACATTTGAAGAAGAGATAGTTAAACTAACAACGAAAAGGCCATTATCGAGCTCTGCGATGCGTTCATCAATTAATTCTTGTATTAATTTTTTGCTAATCATTGGCTATAAAAAGAGGGGACATCGTCCCCTCATTTATTGTATTCTGTAAATTCTACGCCACAAATATACTTCTAATTTTCGAAAAATCAAGTTTCTACACGCAATTACTTTCGTTTTACACTTTGAATTTAGACCTTTGTAAAAAGAAAGCTCCATGTTAATAGAAATTGAAGATAAAGTAGTCTCTACTCAAATTTTCGAACGCAAGTTCGTTTGTGATTTAAATGCTTGCAAAGGAGCATGTTGTATTGAAGGTGATTCTGGAGCACCAGTAACTCAAGAAGAGATTTCTATTTTGGAAAATGACTTTGAGGCAATAAAGCCATATATGAGACAAGAAGGAATCGATGTCATTGAAAACCAAGGGGTATTTTACATAGACCAGGAAAATGATGCCGTCACAAGTTTAGTTAATGAAAAAGAATGTGCATTTGTTTTTTTTGATGAACACGGCATCACAAAATGTTCTATTGAACAAGCGCATAAAGACGGTAAGACTTCATTAAAAAAGCCTTTAAGTTGCCATTTATATCCAATAAGAGTTAAACAGTTTCAAGACTTCACCGCTTTAAATTATAGTTCTTGGGATATTTGCAAACCGGCATGTGCATGCGGCGATCAACTTAATGTGCCTGTCTACAAATTTTTAAAGGAACCACTTATTCGCGCATTTGGTCAGTTATTCTTCGATGAATTATTAACTGTTGATGATGAATTAAAAAATCAAGAGCAAAATTAGCGTTCCGTACCGCCCATTATGATTTTCATGACGCATATTTAAACGTTCGTAACGTTTTGTTGTTCACTTAGAGATTTTCACGTTTCCTCAGTATATTTGTTTAGAGACTAGCAACTATTTAAAATCATGGATCACACTATAAAAATACTTATTGTTGAAGATGAGGTAATTATTGCCGATAACATCTGTGATACTTTAACTGATTATGGATACAATGTTCTGGAACCGGCCATTAGTTATACTGAGGCAATTGAAACCATTGAACGTGAAAAACCTGACATTGCAATTTTGGACGTGCAATTGGCCGGAAAAAAATCTGGAATAGACCTTGCAACAGAGATTAACAATAAATATAAATTTCCTTTTATCTTTTTAACATCAAACTCTGATAAAACAACCCTGGACGAAGCAAAGAAAGCAGAACCATTTGCATTTCTAGTTAAACCATTTGTAAAAGAAGAGCTTTATGCCGCGATTGAGCTTTCACTCTTTAATTTTGCTTCACTGAAAGAGAAGGTAATTAATAAAGAAAACCTAATTGTTAAGGATGCTCTCTTTATCAAGCAAAAAAATCTATTTCTTAGACTCAACTTTGCAGATATAACTTATATCAAAAGTGACCATGTCTATTTAGACATACATACGGTTAATGGTAAAAAGCACACAGTAAGAGGAACGATTGGAGAATATCTTGACAAATTGGATGATACTTTTGTACGCATTCATCGAGGACACATTATCAATACGAAACATTTAGAATCCATAAACTACATTACTGTTCAAGTAAATGGTGAGTCTTTGCCAGTTGGTAAAAAGCATCGAGACGAATTATTGGAGAAGGTTCATTTAGCATAAGAACGATTGAAGGAGGCATTTAATCGGCTTAGTACATCTTACCTAAAAATAGGGGTTAAAAGTGATGACCAGAGCATTTCTATCGATAGTGCTCGAGCGTTGAATATATTTATACTCTTCATGGTTATAATTAGTCTTTCAACGCTAATTCTAGGCCTAATTCTAGGTTTAAAGCCCATTATTTATACAATGATGATTGCCTTTGCATCGCTCATTATTATCCTATACCTACAATACAAATATTACTATTTACTGGCTTATTACTTTATCACTATAATAGGTTGTTTGGTTATTCTATACATCTCATATACTATAGCATACATTGGGATTCATTTTTATATAATTTCTGGTTTAGCTGTTGCGTCGGTAGTTTATTTGAAGAAACGTTATCACATTCAGTTTTTCTTTATTCTGGCCTTTCTAACCTTTCTTGGAACAATTTGGTTAAATAAAAACGCAGATAACCAAATTGATTTGACGCCAAACACACAATTTATCTGGCTCGCCATAAATGTATTCATCTCCTTTGCATTGGTTTATTTTTCAGGTTATTTCTATACTAAATCTGTTTTAAATCAACGAAAAATAAGTAAGTCCGCCCGTCTTGAATTAGAGAAACAATTGTTGGAAAATCAATTGCTTTTAAAGGAAGTGAATCATCGCGTAAAAAACAATTTTCAGATAGTCTCCAGCTTAGTCGAAATTCAATCACGAGAAATTGATAATGAGCAAGCGCAACAGGTGATAAACGAAGGACAAAAACGACTTAAAGCAATGGCTTTAATTCATCAAGAACTCTATCAAAACGATGATTTGAGAATTAACATTGAAGCGTTTATTAATTCTTTGATGGAGAACATTCACATAGCCTATGCGTCGCAACCCATTTCATATACGTTGAATATTACCCCAAACACCACGTTTGACATAGACACTTCCATACCATTAGGCTTAATTATTAATGAGTTGATCACCAATTCTTTCAAGTATGCAGTTCGTCCAGAAGGGAGTGCAACCATGAATATTAGTTTATATAAATCATCAGATGAGTATATCCTATTAATTTCCGATAATGGGCCGGGTATCGAGAGTAGAGAAGATTTTATAAACAGCAGGAGTGTTGGTTTAAAGCTCGTAAAACGATTAGTGAAACAACTCCAAGGATCCATTTCTTATGAAACCATTGGTGGTGCTTCTTTTCAGGTAAATTTTAAAGACTCTCAAATGCGTGGAAACATTGATTAGCTTAACCATGTATTGTTTCTTCCTTCCCGTAATTTGCAATTATACTAGCCTCGTGTGCAAGCCATTCTTGCCAACGTTTTTCAACATCAACACCCTCACCATACTTTCTTGCGTACTTTAAGAAGAGCGTGTAATGACCGGCTTCGCTTATCATTAACTCTCTATAGAATTCGGCCAATGACTCATCTTCTATGTTCTCAGAAAGCACTTTAAATCGCTCACAACTTCTAGCTTCTATCATTGCGGAAAATAGCAAACGATCAATTAAAGACTCAACTCTACCTGTTCCTTTTCTCATAAAGCGAGCGAGTTCATTTACATAACTATCTTTACGCTCTCTGCCAAGCTCCAATCCACGGTCTTTTATGATATCGTGAACCTGCTCAAAATGCTCCAATTCCTCTTTTGCAAGCGCTAACATGTCTGTCACTAAATCTTGTCGTTCAGAGTTATGAACAACAATAGAAATCGCATTGGTTGCAGCTTTTTGTTCACACCACGCGTGATCTGTTAAAATTTCTGATATGTTTGATTCTACAATGTTTACCCATCTTGGGTCAGTTGGAAGTTTTAAGCCTAGCATTCTGTTTTTTTTACAAAGATACACATAAGAAAAAAGCCTCTCAATAAATTGAGAGGCTTTTCGTCTTGTGATTAATTATTACGGCACAATTATTAACCAAAACAAGATTATATTGTTTGTTTAGCTTCCACAAGCTTCGCAGTCGTCACCGTTATCAATAGAGCATGCCATTTCTGCTTGCGCTTCTTCAATTGACTTTGCTGTTGGTTCTTGAACCGCTGATTTATCAATTGTGAACTTAATCGCATCCGTAGCTGCTTTCGTACGCAAGTAATACATTCCAGTTTTTAAACCTTTCTCCCAACCATAGAAGTGCATAGAAGTCAACTTACCGAAATTAGCATTCTCCATGAAGATGTTTAATGATTGAGATTGGCAAATGTATGCTCCTCTATCTGCAGAAAGATCAATAATAGCTTTTTGAGAAATTTCCCAGGCAGTTTTATATAAATCTTTCAATCTTTGCGGAACCTCTTCAATGTTTTGAACCGAACCGTTCGCAACCATAATTTTTTGACGCATATCTTTAGTCCAAAGACCTTCTTTCACCAAATCTTTAAGTAAGTGCTTATTAACGATAATAAACTCACCAGATAATACTCTTCGCGTATAGATGTTTGATGTATACGGTTCAAAGCATTCGTTATTTCCAAGAATTTGAGCTGTAGAAGCCGTAGGCATAGGCGCTAACAATAATGAATTACGCACACCATGTTCTTTTACTTCTTCTCTCAATAAATCCCACTCCCAACGATCTGTTGGATTTACTCCCCAAAGGTCGAATTGGAATTGACCTTTTGAAACTGGCGAACCTTTAATAGACTGGTAAGGCCCTTCTACTTTCGCTAAATCTTTAGATGCCGTCATTGAGGCATAGTAAATTGTTTCAAAAATTTCTTTATTCAATGCTCTTGCACCTTCTGACTCAAAAGGAAGCCCCATCATTATGAACGTATCAGCCAACCCTTGAACACCTAATCCAATTGGACGGTGGCGTAAGTTTGAATTTTCAGCTTCTTGAACTGGGTAATAATTCCCATCAATAATTTTATTCAAATTCAATGTTGCTTGGTACGTAACTTCGAATAACTTATCGTGATCAAATGTTCCTTCTTCTGTAACATATTTAGGCAATGCTAAGGATGCTAAATTACAAACAGCAACCTCATCTGGAGCTGTATATTCAATAATTTCAGTACACAAATTCGAAGACTTAATTGTACCTAAATTTTGTTGATTCGATTTTGAGTTTGCAGCATCTTTATATAGCATATATGGTGTACCAGTCTCAATTTGAGATTCTAGAATTTTAAACCATAAGTCTTGAGCTTTTATTGTTTTTCTTCCTTTTCCTTCAGACTCATATTTAGTATACAAAGCTTCAAACTCAGCACTGTGCGTATCAGATAAACCTGGACATTCGTGCGGACACATTAAAGTCCAATCTCCATTCTCTTTAACACGTTTCATGAATAAATCTGGAACCCATAACGCGTAGAATAAATCACGTGCTCTTTGCTCTTCTTTACCATGGTTTTTCTTCAAGTCTAAGAAATCAAAAACATCAGCGTGCCAAGGTTCAATATACATTGCGAAAGATCCTTTACGTTTTCCACCACCTTGATCTACATAACGAGCGGTATCGTTAAACACACGTAACATTGGAACAATTCCGTTTGATGTACCGTTTGTACCCTTAATGTATGAACCTGTCGCTCTAATGTTGTGTATCGCCAATCCAATACCTCCAGCTGATTGTGAAATCTTAGCACATGATGACAAAGTATCATAAATTCCTTCGATGCTATCCTCTTTCATTGTTAATAAGAAACAAGATGACATTTGAGGTTTTGGCGTACCTGAATTGAATAATGTTGGTGTAGCATGAGTAAACCAACCTTCCGACATTAGGTTGTATGTTTTAATTGCAGAGTCGATATCATTTTTATGAATCCCGATAGAAACACGCATCAACATTTGTTGAGGACGTTCCGCGATGTTTCCATTTAATTTTAATAAGTAAGAGCGCGTTAATGTTTTAAAACCAAAGTAGTCGTATCTAAAATCTCTATCATAAATGATGCTTGAGTCAATACGATCTTTATTGTCTTGAATGATTTGATAAATATCATCTGCTAACAAGGCCGCATTTTCTCCTGTTTTAGGATCGATGTATGTGTATAAATCGGTCATTACATCAGAAAACGTTTTCTTTGTTTCCTTGTGTAAGTTAGAAACAGCAATACGTGAAGCAAGCAACGCATAATCTGGATGATCAATTGTTTTTGCCGCCGCAACCTCAGCTGCTAAGTTGTCTAATTGCGTTGTTGTAACACCATCAAAAAGCCCTTCGATAACTTTCATAGCCACCGCTTCTGGCGATACCAACGGATCTAATCCGTAACACATTTTTACAATTCTTGCTGTGATTTTGTCGAATTTCACAGCTTCTTTTCTTCCGTCTCTTTTTACTACATACATGGGCGCTACTTGTTTTGGTTTTGTTAATATTTATTGTCGGTGTGCCGTACCGAATTAATTAAAAGTCTTCGTCTAAGCTAAACGTTTGATCAGAATCGTTATTTAAAACTCCTGCCTTTTGGTATTCAGCTACGCGTTTTTCAAAGAAGTTTGTTTTTCCTTGAATTGAAATCATTTCCATGAAGTCAAATGGGTTTGTAGCATCGTATACTTTAGGGCAACCAAGCTCCATAAGTAATCTATCTGCTACAAATTCGATGTATTGCGACATCAAATCACTATTCATTCCGATAAGTTTAACTGGTAAAGCATCTAAAATGAATTCTTTTTCAATTTCAACAGCATCCAAAATGATTTTTTGAACTTGCTCAATTGGTAACTTTTCAATGATGTGATTATTGTAAAGTAAACATGCAAAATCACAGTGTAATCCTTCGTCACGCGAAATCAGCTCATTTGAGAAAGCCAATCCTGGCATAAGTCCTCTTTTCTTTAACCAGAAAATAGAACAAAATGAACCTGAGAAAAAGATGCCTTCAACCGCTGCAAAAGCAACTAAACGTTCTGCAAAAGACCCTTCATCGATCCATCTCAACGCCCAATCTGCCTTCTTACGAACACAATCAATCGTTTCTAACGCATTAAACAATCCGTTTTTCTCTTCTGTATCCTTGATATAAGTATCAATCAACAAAGAATACGTTTCTGAGTGTATATTTTCGATTGCCACTTGGAAACCATAGAAAAACTTAGCCTCAGTGTATTGCACCTCTGACAAAAAGTTTTCAGCTAAATTCTCATTTACAATTCCGTCAGAAGCAGCAAAAAAGGCCAATACGTGTTTAATAAAATGACGTTCATTATCATTCAATTTTGTATCCCAATCAATCAAGTCAGGAGCTAAATCAATTTCTTCAGCCGTCCAAAAACTTGCCTCTGCTCTTTTGTAAAATGACCAGATGTCATCATGTTCGATTGGAAACAAAACGAAACGGTTATCGTTTTTTTCTAAAATTGGTTCTACTTGTGCCATTATAAAAAGTTTTAACGTATATATCTTCAGCGAAAAACGAGCCTTTCACTACTTTTATTCCTTTAAAATTTATGTTTCCTCTTGCTTAAATCGGATGAGCGAATGCTGGTTGATTTCCTTCTTACAAGAGGCATACAAAAATTGTCATTTTTCTAGCCTAAAACAATTAAAGAAATTCACAATTTGACAACGTTATCAACATTCAGATTCTAAATCCCTTTAATGACAGTCACTAACAGATTTATCAACAGTGATTATAAAGATATTCACAGTGCATAAATGCATTTTTGTCGATAAAATCCCTCCATTCGTCTCACTGCCTTTAACATCAGGCGTTTAAATAAGGTTCTTTAAATTTACACCCAATTTGATGTGAAGTCAATAATTAATATTTGTTATTTTAAACAACAAATTGTGAATAATAATCCTAATTATGTTAAGCCCTAATCATGGCAACTAGTGTAACCCGAATCCTTCAAAATTTTTGGTCAAATATTGTTCATTTAGTATTTCCAAATTCATGTTTGGCATGCGAAAAAGAGTTGGCTCCATCTGATCAACACATTTGTGCTTTTTGCCGGAATGATTTATCCTTAACACAGTATGATAAATACACCGAACCTTCGCCCATGGACAAACTGTTTTGGGGTCGGGTAGAAATTACAAGCACTTATGCTCATTTCTTTTTCGATAAAAACAAGGCGTCGCAAGACATCCTTTTCGGACTTAAATACAAAGGAAACGAGAAGGTTGGTCATTATTTTGGAAAGGAAGTCGGTGACATACTAGCAAACCATCCCTCCTTTAATAAAGCGAACGTTCTTATACCCGTTCCGTTACATCCAAAAAAGAAATTTATTCGTGGTTTTAATCAAAGTGAGGTAATTGCAAACGGAATTCAAGAATCATCGAACATACCCATAGCACTTAACCTCATCCGCCGAAATAAACACTCTGAAACTCAAACTAAAAAAGATCGCTTTGAACGTTGGGATAATGTATCAAGTATTTTTTCAGTTTCAGACGAAATAAAATCCATTGATCATGCTATCATAGTTGATGATGTAATTACAACAGGGTCTACCATGGAGTCAATTATTCGTTCTTTACGATCCAAAAATCCCGCGCTTTCAATTAGTGTTGTTACCTTAGCTATCGCATGATGAAAAACAAAAAAAAAGTACTTATTATAGGTGCTGGTCTGTCTGGAATTTCTGTTGCTTCGCAATTAATTAAACATGATGTGGAGGTAACACTCGTGGATAATGGCATTAACTATAGCTCGCGCATTGCTGCCGGTATGATTAACCCTTTGGTTTTTCGTCGTATGACCAAAAGCTGGCGAGTAGATGAGTTTATACCGTTTTTGAAGAAATATTACCGAGAATATGAATCGCTTACCAACTCAAAATTTCTATTTGACGTAAATATCCGAAGATTGTTTTCTTCTGAACAGGAACGTAATTTTTGGCTTGAAAAAGAAAATCGCGAAGACTTTCGGTCATACATGCATAATGTTTCATCGGAAGATATGGAATATGCAGGAGCTAAGAATCCTTTCGGTTCTGGAAGGTTAAAAGAAACGTTTTTTGTAGAGGTTGATTCATTCTTAACAAACATGAAATCCTGGATTCAAGAAAATGGAACTATACTAACTGAAGAATTTGATTATTCACAGCTCGAAGGAACTTCTTACAAAGGCACTCAATACGATGACCTTGTTTTTTGTTTAGGTTATTTGAATAAATCCTGTCCATTTTTTGGTGAGCTTCCATTGGATCAAACGAAAGGACAAACACTAACAATTAAATCACTTACTTTACCCGAAGACTTATCTCTCAACAGAAAGTGTTTCATGCTTCCAAAAGGAAATCATACGTTTAAAATTGGCTCAACTTATGAATGGAGTGATCCTACAACACATGTAACTGAAGAGGGCAAGTTAGAACTGTTGAATAATCTCTCTTATATCATTGATGAAGAAGTTGAAGTACTTAATCAGGAGGCAGGAGTTAGGCCAACAACAAGAGATCGTCGACCATTGTTAGGCACACATCATACAATTAAAAACTATCACATATTTAACGGGCTTGGAGCCAAAGGGTATATGCTTGCGCCATTGATTTCTAAAGAATTTGTTAGTTACTTGTTAAATGATGATAATCTCGACCCAGAAGTTGACATTATTCGTTACTACAGAAAAAATAATCAGTAAATTTGTTTCAATAACAAACAATCACAATTATGTACCCACCAGAATTAGTACAACCAATGAAGGATGACCTTACAAATGTAGGGTTCAACCAATTAACTTCAACAACTGAAGTTGATGACATGGTTCAAAATAGCGAAGGAGAAACTTTATTATTGGTCGTAAACTCAGTATGCGGATGTGCAGCTGGAAATATGCGTCCTGGTGTAAAGCTTTCTTTAAACAACGATAAAAAACCAACAACTTTAGCAACTGTATTTGCAGGAGTAGACGGAGAGGCAACAAATCAAGCACGTAAGTACTTTTTACCTTACCCTCCATCTTCGCCATCAATAGCCTTGTTTAAAGATGGTAAATTGGTTCACTTTTTAGAACGTCATCACATTGAAGGAGGAACAGCAAATATGATTGCTGAAAACCTAGCACAGGCTTACAATCAATTTTGTTAAACCTTTGATTATTAAAGCCCGCTCATTGAGTGGGCTTTTTTTATTCCAATGAAACCAATAATCATCATAATCACAGTTCTGTTCACTGCAAGTTGCGGAATTAGATCACTAACTAAAAAGGGAGTGTATCAAGAGTTATCTCCCGAGTCATACCTTCAGTATATTCAGGATTCATCTATAAACATCATTGATGTTAGAACGAACGCAGAATTTGCTAAATCACACATTGAAGGCGCTGTAAACGTAAATTATTTAGGCGGGCATTTCAAGCGCGATTTAGTTGAGGTAATCTTGGACAACTCAAAACCAACCTTGATCTATTGTGAAACTCAACATCGAAGTCTATTTGTTGCCAAAAAACTTTATAGAGCTGGATTTCTAAAAGTAGTCGATTTAGATAAAGGTATGA
>JBFHHS010000035.1:0-17677 GCA_041596895.1 Crocinitomicaceae bacterium
GTGGACGCCGGCCAGGTCGACCTCTCGCCCTACACCTGGCGGCTGGACGACGTCTTCTACGCCACCGGCCTGGGACTGCGCTACCGGACGCCGGTCGGGCCGCTGCGCCTCGACGTGGGCTACCTGCTGAACCCGCCCGATGGGGTGCAGCGCGCCCGCCTGCACCTCTCGGTGGGCCAGGCGTTCTGATGGGCGTGCTGCGCATCGGCCTGCGGGCCCTCGGGTGGCTCACCGTGGCCGTGGCAACGCTCGCCCTGCTCGCGCTGCTCGTGGTGCTCGCGGTCGATCGGGGCTGGCAGCGGGAGCGCGTGCGTCGGCTGGCGGAGGCCGGTCTCGGCGCCGCCCTCGAAGCACCCGTGCGCATCGGCGCGCTCGAAGGCGTGCTGCACGATCACGTCCAGCTGCGGGACGTGACGCTGCGCGGCGCGGAGGGAAGCCTGCTGCGGATCGGGTCCCTGGACGCCGATCTCGAGCTCTCGCGGCTGTGGTCGGAGCGTCGCATCGTCGTGGAGAGGCTCCTGATCTCGGGCGTGGCGCTGCACGCGGCGCGCGACGCGGAGGGACGCTGGCGCGTGGCGGGGCTCCCCGAGCCTGCTCCCCAGGCGGAGGAGGAGACGGCGGAGCCGCCGTCCGTCTCGCTCGAGATCCGGACCCTAAGGAAGGATTTTTGATTCATGGTAGAGCTGAAAATGCCATTGAGGTAACATTAGAAAATAGAGTGAGTCTAGCTCCATTGCGTTTTGGAGCAGGGATTAAAGGGAAATTATTGGAAGCAATGGTGGCGGGAACTCCCTCCATAACAACGTCTATCGGGGCAGAGGGAATGGCTAGTCCGGATGAATGGCCAGGAAGCGTTGTTGATGATCCAGATTTGTTTGCTGAAGCGGCAAGTTCAGTCTATACGGATGAGGTTTTGTGGAATCAATCTCAATTAAAAGGGTATACTGTTTTGGAAAATCACTTCGAATCAGATGGTTTTTTTAAAAGATTTGAAATGAAATTAAGTGCAATGGAGAGTCGCTTAGATGAATTTCGAAGCGCCTATTTTATCCAACAACTTGTGAAGCATCAATCAATCATGAGTAATCGTTATCTTTCAAAATGGATAGAGCAAAAGAACAAAGCTTAATCGATCTTTTTTGGTGGGAATTGTATTCTTACAGTTGACTCTTTTCGTTTAAAATTACCGTCTAATTGTTCGGTTAGTAGAATCAATAACTCTTCTCCAAACCCCAATTTCGAATTTTGTTTCCAAGCTCCATTGTCTGAATACTCAAACAGGATTTGTTTATTGTCAGATTTTTTAAATTGGATGTTAATTTCACCTTGCTCTTGATCTTCAAATGCATGCTTCATCGAATTGGTGATTAATTCGTTGATTATTAAGCCTAAGGGTACCACGGATTTTAAATCCAATTCATCCAAATCAATAGAAAGTTGTATGTCAACGTTTTTATCTTCAAGATGCAGCAGTTTTATTTCATCAATCAATCCGGAAATATATTCTTCAAATTCTAAGCGAGATAATTCGCCTAATTCATATAGTTTTTTGTGAATCATTGAAATTGTCATGATTCGATTGATTGCCTGTAGAAAATGTTCCTTCGTTTCATCAGATTTAATTTCTGAACTTTGAATTCTCAATAAGCTAACAACAATTTGAAGGTTGTTCTTGACACGATGGTGTACTTCCTTTAAGAGTGTAACGTTCTCTTTATTTTGAATCTCTAATCTAGCATTAACAGCTTTTAGTTCTTCCTCAGCGTATCTTTGAAATCGGATGTTTTGATGGATGAAGTAAGCCATCACGAAAAAAGCAAATAGAATTTCTATTCCAGCGGCAAGCAATTCAATATTTGTTCTAGGGCGTAAAACTTCAAAGTGTTCATTGACTCCAAAAGCTACAAAGCAAATGAGTGAAATACTGTGTATAGCGATGAAAAAGATAGCCACCCGGTATGAAAGACCTATGTATGCAAAGAGAATGGTGCAGACCATCCAGATTAGATCCGAATAATGAAGCGTATGCATTATTGTATTGATGGAAAGGATAATCATGACTGATGCGGAAACAGCGCAAAGCCAAAAAACGAATTTGGTTTTTTTCGTTTTATACATATAAACCAAGGAGGTCAATGAGCAAATCAGAGTGATCAGATAAATCCCAAAAGCCAGGATGTCAATTGTAACAAAGATTAGTGATAGTACAGAAAATACGATTATGGATAATATCGTTAATCGCCATGCCAATTTGAAAATACCCTTCTCGTAATAATTATTAGTAAATGATACGTCAGGGTTAAAAAAGCTCATGGAGTAAAAGTAATAATGTTTAACAAGATGATTTGAATTAATTGGTTTTGTTAAACGTTAACGCATATTTGATTTCCACCATTTCTTGTACCCTTTAACTTTTACAGTTTTCTTAAGTTGTTTTGGAGTTGGATAGTCGAATAGTTGTTTGCAAGGTGTGTTGTCGCTTCCATAATAATTGTATTCTATAATATTGAAGAAAGGTGAGGCGCTTTTTGAATTCGGATTAAAACCCCAGGTATAATTCATATAAAAAGTGGTGTGATAGTCATTGTTATCCATTGCTTTTAACGTTTGAATATCAGCTCCGTATGACATGTATGCTACATTTGCAATAACGCTCGCGGTTATTTTGACACTATACATTTCATTATTCCATTCGCACTGAACAATTTCTGTCCCTGTTACTTTAATGAATTCTATGCTTGTTGCATATTCTCCATCATGACTGCAACAGTCACAATAGTCAAAAATAAATGGATTCTTTTCTAGTTCAGAAACAACAGCTTCTGCTTCTTCGTAGGTTAAATTGTCCCAGGCATCTGCCAGCGATGCAAATGAGATGAAGAACAATAAAACTGAAAGGAAGAATTTCATAGTAATAGAGTTAAATATTTGACTGTTTAAATTTAGAGAATTGAAATGAAAAAAGGTGTCAATTACGACACCTTTTGTAATAAATGGGCATTACTTCCAGAATTGCCACCATCTTTTAATTAACATTTCTGATGAATCGGTAGACAAGGCGTTGTTGGTTTTATCCAATATGGCTTTGTCAACCCACCCATTTTTTTCAGATCGTACCCACTTTTTGTCAATTCCAAGTAATATTAAAACTACTTGTTGTTTCGCGGATGAACCGCTTTGCATCATTTCGTTTTGCATAACTTAAATATTAGTGAACTTTACTTGACAATCAAGTAATTACAAATAAGTTACGATATAAAATGTTGATTTACAACTAAATATGTATGTAGAAGGGCTGTCGATGAATATTTGTATTCAACGATTAGAGAACATCTAAAAGCGCGACATCAAAAATAAGTACAGAATTGGCTGGAATTCCACCGTTTGATTCATCTCCATAACCAAGAGCAGAAGGAACAAGTAAAATACCGTTTCCTCCTTCTTTAAAATAAGGTATACCTTCCGTCCAGCCAGCGATTACATTGGCCAAATTAAATGTAATTCCTGTAGAGTTACTTTCATCGAAAATAGTTCCATCTGTAAAGTATCCTTTGTAATCGACCGTTACATCTGAAGTTGAATTACAGCTTGAACCTGTTCCAGGGTCAGTGATTACTACGTACAATCCAGAGCCAGTTGCAATGGCATTTAAGTTATGATCGGCGATGTATTTTGAAATGATTTCTTCATCTTCTTCAGCTTGTTTTTCAGCTTTCTTACAAGATGATATTAGTAATCCGATAAATAGAAAGAAGAGTAAATTTTTCATAATTCAAAAATCAATAAAAAGTTTATAAAAAGCAAAAACCCTAAGGACATTTGATACTCCTTAGGGTTTTCTAGTCTCACAGCCATATGAGCTTTCGTTTTGTTCTTGCGAACTGGCGGTCTGGACGGGACTCGAACCCGCGACCCTCGCCGTGACAGGGCGATATTCTAACCAACTGAACTACCAGACCAATTTTCCGAGTCTTTCAACTGCTGACATCAGTCAACTTTGGAAATTGTTGTACACTTTTCGTTTAAAGCGTGGGCAAATGTAATATATTTTTTTTGAATGTGCTACAGTCGAACAAAATAAAATCAACTTTTTTTATAGATTTTAGTTATAGAGCTCTACACTAGAATTGTATACCAATGAATAAAACATCATCCGTCTGTTCTTGTTCTGCCTTCCATTCGAAAAAAGCTGTGGATACTGTATTGAAATATTCATTTTTATTTCTGGTTTGAAGCCTCTCAATTATTTCTCTTGTACCTTTAATATTTAACTTTTTATTTCGTGGACCACCAAATTGATCTGTAAATCCATCTGTAAATAAAAATAGAGAATCACCTTTTGCCATCAATAGTTTATGTAAAGTAAATGGAGTACTGTCAGGGTCAGTATCACCAATAGATCTTCGGTCACCTTTCATCGTTATAATTTCACCATTCTGTACTGTTATGATGGATCTTCTTGCGGAAGAATAGAGTACTTCGTTATTTTCTAAACAAATTTCACATAAAGTCAGGTCCATACCATCTCGAGTAATTTCCTCTAGTGGCTTCAATGAATCTGTTGTGTTTTGTTGTAATAGTGTTTTTACCTCTTTGTCAAGGAGTTCTAGGACTTCATCCGGCGTTTTCCAAGTACCGTTAAATGAATTGTAAATGTTTCTCAGTGAAACAGATCCAATCATACTCATAAATGCTCCAGGAACGCCATGTCCAGTGCAATCAACTGAGGCTACGATAATTTTATTGCCGTGTTTTTCAATAAAATAGAAATCACCACTGACAATGTTTCGAGGCTCGAAGAAAATAAATGATTCAGGTAAATGATCTGTTAGAATTTGAATATCTGGTAATATTGAGCTTTGTATGCGCTTGGCATAATTTATACTGTCGGTAATGTCTTTGTTTATGACTTCGATTTTTTCGGCTTTTTCAACAACTTCTTTTGTTTTCTCTTGCAGTTTATTCTGAAGAATAAGTTCGTTTTTTTTGTATCGTCGGGTTTTTAAGTCGAATAAATAATAGATTGATGCACCAATTATTCCAATTATTAGGAGAATGAACCAGGCTTTTTTCCAAAATGGTTTGTCTATCACGATACTAATAAATGCGGGCTTTTCGGAAATTACTCCTTCTTTTGTAAATGCATAAACCTTAAATTTATACTCACCATCAGAGAGGTTTCCATAGAGTGCGAAGTTTTCGGATGTAATTTTCGACATGGCCTTGTCATGACCTTCAAGAACAAATTTATAATTGATGCTATCGGGGTTTTTAAAACTAATCCCAATGAATTCAAATTGGATGCGGTAATTGCCGTAAGGAAGTTCAATCGCGTTATTTGTTGAAAACAATTTTTCATCTATGAGCAATGAGGTAAGGTTAATTACTGGTGCAATTATATTTTTATTTTCATCGTCTGCGTTATAATTTATAAGAGTATATTCACCTCCTATCCACAATGAATATTGGTTGTCTAAAAACATAGCTCGAGGGAGCCTCTGTCCATTAATACCTTTCAAGTGGTTGTAAACGGTTATTTGGTTATCGGTGACATTCAACTTGCTTAAACAGCCTTGATGGCCTACCCAAATGTTTCCATTCTTATCATGATGAATCGAGTAGGTGTAGTTTGAGTAAAGTCCATCCTGTTCCGTGTAATGGCGAAATTTGATGCCATCATAACGGAATATTCCACTCTCTGAAGTTGCAATCCAAATGTTATCGTCAAAGTCTTCCGAGATCGAAACAATTTCAAGTTCTCCCGTATTTTTAACTTCGAGTTTAGAAATTTTTTCATTGTGTATTTTGAATAAATTTCGGCTAAAAGTTCCCACAAAAACTGCCCCGTTCTTTGAAATTTCAATGGAAATAATTGCATTGTGACTTAAGCCAGAACTCATATCAAAAAGAGTCACTTCTTTTGAGGTTGTATTGTATCTGTAAAGACCTCCATGCGTCGCGATCCAGATTAAATTACCTCTTCCAGATATTTGATTTACCTGTTGAGAAAGGGTTCCAGAATCAATTTTTCTATGAATAAATGTTTTAAGTGTTTTATCATATTCGAAAACACCATTTTTTAATGTTCCAATCCAAACGGAGTTATCTTTTTCGTAAAGAGAGGTTACGCGGTCATTGACGAACCCATTATGTTCAGTATAAAAGGTGTACGAATTAATCGAATCAGCTTTCATTACCATCAGTCCATTGTTAAGCCCGAGATATCTTTTGTTGTTTGTTGTTAAGATGGCATAGGTTGAAAGGTCAGGTAAATCAATTGGAAGCGTGTGAAAAACGAAGAATTCATTTTGTAAACTGGATAATCCTTCACCAAAAGATCCAACCCATAAATTGCCTTCACGATCATTGTATATGCTTCGAACAAAATTACTAGATAACCCTGTTTGCGTATTGTACGATGTCACTCTGCCTTTAGCTGAATATTTATCTGTGTTTTTGATTTTCAATACTCCAGATCCATTAGTACCTAGCCATACGTTGAAGTTATCATCTTCAAATATTGAATTAATGGTAACGTTTTTAACCTTATTAATTTTCCATACTTTGGTTTTGAGTTGATTTCCAACAAGTTTTACCTCAGAAATTCCTTCGTCTTGAATGGCGACAATGTGTACCCCTTTCATCTTACCTTTTGCGATGGTGGTAATCCACTTATCCTTAAATAGTACAGACTTTTTTACCCATTTATTGTTTTGTTTTGTTATTTGGACTAACCCTTCATCTGTACCTATAAGCATATTTTTATCATTCATTATTTCGAAGGCATAAAAACCACTAAAACCGAAATTTCCGATTGGTACAATTATATTGTCAACGATATGAAATAGTCCTTCGTTTTGAGATAAAAAGTAGATTTCTGAATCTAAACTTCGAATTCCTTTAATTGCGCTAATGCAATCTTTGCTTGGTTTAACTTTGGAGATCTTTTCATTTTTCATCACTGAAACTCCACCAGAATTATGACCTAACCACAATGTTTCATTTTGATCTATAAATGAAGTTGTAATAATATTTTCACTTAAACCATCTTGAACATTGAAGTTTTTAAATCTTTTACCATCGAAGCGGCATAAGCCGTCCCCAGTACTTACCCATAAATATCCTTTCGAATCTTGTTGAATTGAATAGATGAAGTTTTGAGAAATTCCGTCCTCAATGGTATACTGATTGAATTTGAAATTTTGGGACCAAACTCCTCCCGCTATTAAAATGAAAAGGATTAGAATTCTCATTAGTTCTTACGCACTTTTATTGAAGATTTTGGTTTAGGAGCACCGCCAATTGGAACAGTGTAAAACGGTAATGCTTCATCATATTGATTAGTGATGTAGATGGTAATGTTATTGTTTTTTGCCGGTTTACTTTTGTTTTTATGCATTTGAATATCAAAAGTAGATTCTTTTTCTTTCGAATAAACTTTATGTTCGCTTCTGGCCCAATTACCGTCACCAGATTTTGATAGGGGAATAGATAGGCGCGTATTGGTCACAATTTTAAATTCACCATCATAATCCCAATCGAAATTCCCTTGTTTAACTGAAACGACATGATTATTAATGTAAGGGTAGATGTGTGAAACCTCATTAGGTGAATCATGCAAGCGAAATGAATATTCGAACGTAAAAGCGTTGCTTCCTTGAACATCTTTGTTTGAGGTGTTTGATGTACTTAAGTAGTATCTATATAAATTACCATCATCTCCAGAGATGCCTTGAGCAATTATTTTGAAAATGTAGCCGCCGTATTCTGCAGAATATTCGCCTGATGTAGGGTTGAAAGGGCCGAAACTATACCATGCATTGTCGTATTGGGTAGTAAACATTTTTGTACTTAACATGTTTCCACTTTTGTAATTTCCAGTGGGGTTTGTGTTTCTAGCATCCTTATTTGTGATACAACCTTTCCCACCATAAACTGAGAACTTCGTTTTAGTGTTGAATGTTCCTTTTACTTCATCATATTTACCTCCTGTACCAGGGTCAAAAACACGAATAAACACTGGGTTCACTTGTGTCTTCGGTATTACAAAAAAGAATACCTGTGAAAAGTCATCGTCTCCCCAAGTAGTACTCGACTCTGAACCAAAAGTGACTAGGAAAGGAATGTTTTCTTCAAAACTGGGAATGCTTTGTCCAAAAGTTGATGTAATTGAAATGGTCATTATACCGGATAACAATGCCATTTTTATATGTTTGAATATGCTCATACTAGTTTGTGATTATTTTGAATTCCACCCTTCTATTCATTAGACGACCTTCTTCAGTTGAATTTGGGGCCACTGGAAAGTTTTCTCCATACCCTTTTTTTATAAGAGCGTCGTGAGGAATGCCATTCTCTATCAGGTAGTTGTAGACTGATGTTGCACGTTTTTGTGATAAAATTAAATTATCTTGATTATTCCCTATAGAGTCAGTGTACGCACCTATTTCTAACATAAAATCTGGGTGTTGTTGCATAATCATTATTACTTCTTTCAATGCACTGAATCCTTCAGGAAGAATGTCCCACTTGTTATTTTCGAAGACCAGGTTACTAAGGGTAAATTTTTGATCAAGCAAGATTCGATCTGGAGACGATTCTGGATACGAAATAATTTGGGGTGATTCAAAACCATCAATAAGAAGTTCCCTCCAGGCTGGATGAGCGTTTTCTATTTCTGACCATTCTCCAACATGATACACAAATGTGCTGTCTTGTGTGTTATATGTCTTGTTGATTTGAAAAACATCCGTGTAATTTAAGTATAGAGTGTCATCCAGTTTGTTCAATTCTTTTGAAGATGAAATCTCAATAGAATAGAAGGTGTTTAACGTATCATTTTCTTTGTGAACCGTTTTACTCTCGAGTATTTCAAAATTTGATGTCAAATTACTAAGTTCTTTTTTGGGCAGTTGTTTATTTTCAACGATGAATAATTCCTTACTAACGATTTTCTTGGTAGTACAAAAATGGACCGTGTCGTATTCGTTTACACCAATCATGCCGAGTTGAACCTCAAAAGTCCCAGGCGCTGAAAAAGCATATTGATTGGTTTTACCAATAAATGAATTTCCGTTCGAAATTGTCCAATATTCCTGGATTATATTAATCCCTGGAAGGTAAGTGTTTTCTGAAGAAAGTTGAAATGTTTCGTTGACCTGAACAGTATCAGGTATAGAAATGTACGGTTGTTCAGTGTAATCAATATTTAAAATATAATAGTCTTGCTCAGCATAAACAATATTAAGAATAGTATCAATTATATCAATAGAAATTTCATATTCACCAGCGCCAGGAAAGCAATAATCTATTTCCACGCCTCGCTTAACTACATCATTAATTTTCCAGCGATAAACGAGCGGTCCAGTGTTGTCTAATTCGTATGCGTTTTCATCATATAAAGTGTAGCAAAAATTATCTTGAACCAATGTGTCACATTCATTAAATTCAGGAAATTCATATTGAAAAGAATAAATTTTATCCTCTAAGTTTCTGTTCGAACTGAAGTAGCCAGAGAGAAGTGAATTGGAGGTGATTAATCCAAAATCATCATTTGGACTATTTAATGGTTCAGGCAAACAGTCAACTTTGCATATGGAGTGTAAACATGTTTTATAAATGTCTAAACCTCCAACAGCTCCTCGAGGAGAGGCGAAATAAAGTTCATTGTCACAAATACTAGGAAAGACTTCATCTAATTCGCTATTTATTTCTTGCCCCAAGTTAATAGATTCAGTCCAGGTTCCATTTATTTTTTCGCTTTTCCATAAATCAAACCCGCCAAATCCACCGGGCTTATTACTTGAGTATATCAGAATGTTTCCTTCCTTATTTAATGTTGGATGCGTGTTATTAACTTCAGTATCTTCATTTACAATTTGAATGGGTTCTGTCCAAGCTCCATTAATAAAATGTGATTCATATAAACTTAAATGATTTCTATCTTTTAGAGAACCTTTTTTGACTAAGGCATCATTGGTGTTTCGAGAAAAAACAGCAGTTTTTTGATCATAAGTGAAAGTGATTGGACCATCATGAAAGTCTGAACTAAAAGTTTTGTCAAAGGGTTGGTTTTCTTTAAAGTCGATCGTGTCAGTGATATATAAATTTATCATTGTTTCACCGAATGAATCGAATACTTTTCGACTTGTTTTATTTTCTTGGTTACTGCAATAAACTATGTTTTGTCCAAAAAACACAGGACTGTATACACTTCCACGATTACTTGAAATAACTTCTTGATAGGAATACTCTTGAGCCTTCAATGTTAAATTGAAGGCCATTAATAATAATAGTATATGCCATAGTTTAACTACCATCCTAGATGTCTCGGACTAGCCGAATTAGTTTTATATAAGAAGTTGTATTTCAGACTAATTTCATGAGATCCAAAGCTGTATTTAGTCAGCGTGCTAATAGGGAGGCCAAAGGAATACATTAGGCTAAATTGACGATTTGCTTTTGCTTCGAAGAATAGAATTATGGCTTCTTCCGTTCGATATGAAACGCCCACATCTAAGTAGTCGATTAGTTTTAATTTTAAATTAATATCTGCTTGCAATCTATTGTTCGGTTTATATTTCATTAAGACCGATGGCTTTAAGACTATAGAGTTTCGTAATTCAAACTCATATCCTCCGCCCAGTAAAATATTGTAATTATTGAATTCATTAATTGTTCTATATTTTCCGCCATCAAAATCGTGCGATAAAAACATGGGGATAGATAAACTGATAAAATATTTAGTCGAATAATAATGTGCTCCAAGACTAAAGTTGGGTAAAACACCAAGCGGACTATCTACGGCAAAACTTGGGTCGGTTTGACTTTCAAGATTAAGCTTCTCATTTAATGAACGAAGCATATTTACACCCCCAGAAATTCCAAGGGAAAGTTTTGAAGACTGATTGATTTTGAATTTATAAGCGTAGAGGCCGTAAACACCAACATTTCGATCAACTCCAATTTGATCTGCAAAGAGTTGAATTCCGAATGAAGAATTTTTATCCTTTATTGGTGCATGAATACTTAGTGTTTCTGTTTTTGGTGCACCAGGAAAACCCGACCATTGATATCTAAAGGAACCCGCTACAGATAATGTTTGCTCACTTCCTGTCAATGCTGGGTTTAATGCGATTCCATTAAATAAGTAATGACTTTGCAACGGAGAATACTGCCCATAACCATAGGAGTATATTAAAGTAAATATGGCTAATAGAATTCTCATCGCTTTAAAACTAAATAGCCCTTATAGTTTAACTCGTTATTAATTGTGATGATATAAAAGTAGGTGTCATCATCTAGAGGTTGCCCCTTCATATTTGTTCCTTGCCAATCGTTTTCATATTGATTGTTTTCATAAACTAATTGCCCCCACCGGTTAAAAAATTGAACTTCACAATCGACATTGTCTATAGTTTTAATTCTAAAGAAATCATTTTCATTATCTCCATTAGGACTAATTCCACTAGGGATCCAAAGGTCTTCTATTGTAATAAGAACTGAATCTCTACTAACAGGACAAACACCGTTTTGTACAGACCAAATCAATGTATTTTCGCCTATTTTGAGGTTTGATCCTATAGCGTTGTAATTTGTTTGATTATCAAATAAAATAGATTGATCAAGTGCGCTCCAATTACCAGATCCAATGGAGGGGGAAGTAGCTTCTAATTCTGTTTCAAATTCAAAAAACAATGTTTTGTCAGGTCCTGCATCGGCATAGGTTGTTTCATCAAAAGCTACATAAATGCTGTCTCGGTCGCTGCAAACTCCACTTTGATCTAGCGAATACGTAAATAGATGAGTTCCATAATTGGGTACGGTGACGTTTACGTCAGTTGCAGATGCGTCAGGTGAGAAAATGGCTCCTGAATTGTTCGACCATTGCCCAGTGCCAATACCATTTGAAATTACATTAATGTTCGTGGTTAATCCACAAATTATAAGGTCTGGACCAATTGAAACTTCAGGACTTTCTAAAATTTCGATAGATTGAGTTAAAGTCTCTTGACAGGATCCGGTTCCTACAGTATAGGTTATGTCGATTATTCCGACCCCAGCATTTGAAGGTGAAAATAGGTTGGCATTTACACCGGAGCCACTAAAAATACCTCCCGTACTTCCCGTGATTAGTGAATTTAAGTCGATGTCTGGTTCATTTGAACATAGTGTTCCTGGATGTGTCCAATTTGAATCAACATCTTCGTGAATTGTAATATTGAATGTTGCAGTGTTTGGGCAATTCGGTCCAGGTGTTGTATAGGAAATCGTATATGGTCCACCGAAAGTTGAAGATGATAAGTTTAACTCACCTGAAGTATTGTCCTCAAAAAATAGTTCAGTAGGACCCGTGAATACACCTCCAGGATTTGCAATAGTAAGTGGGAATTCATTAGTTCCTGCCTGACAGAATTCGGAGGATACATAGCTAAATGTAGGGTCATCTTCAATATGAATGGTAATTTGAAGTGAATCATCATTTGGACATAAACCGTTGGTTGTATATTTTATCCAGTAAGAACCCGGATTACTCAACCCAAGGTCTATTGTACCTGTTATCGCATCAATGGACAGGTTGCCCGATATTTCAGTAAACGTTCCACCAGGTGCATTAATTGAGTTCGGAGCAGGGTCTATATCACCTTGACAATACGATGTTGACGCATATCCAAAGGCAGGATTGTCTTCAATGTTTATTGTGATTTGAACCGAATCTTCATTTGGACATACACCATTTGTAGTGTATTTTACCCAATACGTCCCCGTTGAACTTAACCCTAAATCAATTTCTCCACTTAGTCCGTCAATGGCAAGGTTTCCAGAGGATTCAGAAAAAGTACCTCCCGGAGTTGTTATAGAGTTTGGAATTGGATCAGATTCACTCTGGCAATAGGTTGTTGTAACGTATCCGAATGTAGGGTCATCTTGTGGTAAAATATTAATAATTATCTCATGATAAGCTTGTTCTAGACATCCATTAATGGGGCTTGTATATGAAATGATGTATGGACCTCCAGGTGTTGAGGTTGAAAGATTTATTTCTCCAGTACTATCATTAACAAAATCGATTTCTCCTGGACCATTAAATAATCCTCCACCATAAAAATTGATTATCGGAAAAGCATTGGATTGCCCTTCACAAAACGTTGTCGATCCGTCAGCGGGATTTTCATAGCTGAAAATTGGAAGTAAATCATGGCGAGCTATGAAATAATTGTCTGTTCCATTCGACGTAGTATGTGATCCAAATTGTGTTGATCCATCACATACACCAGCGATATAAAAACTTTCGTTTTCGTAATATAAGATGTCCAGTCCCCATGAATCCCCCGTAGAGGGCAAGCGTTCAGCAGAAATAAAGGTACCATCATTTTCATATTGAATAATCATGATTTCTCGGTCAGGGTCACCATTTAGTGTGAAAACACTTGGTGATTCAATTTCAATGGAGTTTGAATTCATTATTCCGGTAAGAATTATTTTACCCGATTCGTCTGTCTCTATTCCCGTAAAGAAGTCGAAGTGATCATCATTACTTTGTATTTGTTTAATCCAGGTCTCATTACCCGATGCCTTATCTAATCGACTGATTACTGGGTTGTCGTGCGCTGATATAATTTGTTGACCACTAGGGGAGATGGAGCCATTGTGAAAACTTCCTGTGACGTATACACCTTCGCAATCGTTTGTGATATCAAGTCCCCAAACACTGCTAGCACCCAATAACTGATTGTATAAGGTGTGCCATTGATAGTTACCCGAATTATCGAAGGCACAAACGATAAAATCTTCCTCAGAAGCATCAGGATCGGTAATTGTTGCTACGGTGCCGTTAGTTGCGTCTTTCACAACATACGTGTCTCCTCTGAAGTAATTATTTGTATAAATACCATTATCATCAGCGGTAATACCACATCCTCGAAGTTGATAGTTTTCCCCTTGTAAATCGAAATCATCGTCTTCAGATCCCATTTGAGTTAACCATAATTCATTCCCTGTAACTAAATCATATGCAACGACAAAATTATGAATGCTATTTATTGACATAGAGGACGAGTGTGTTCCAAAATCAACTGAGTTTTCAAAATAACCTGTGGCAAAAACTGCAGTTTGATTGAGGGCAATGTCTAATCCAGCATCTGTATTAAAACCTCCACCTATTTTATACCAGACTAATTGACCAGCAGGATTATAACACGCAACAAAAGCATCTTGTCCTCCTTCAAAATTGATGTTTGACCCTGATATTCCACCGGACATACCTTCAAGAGAAGTGTTGTTAATCAAAAGAACTTCATTTATATAACCTGTTACATAAATGAACCCTGTGGATTCATCAACAGCTATTCCGGTTATTTCATCATCTCCACTACCGCCAATTTGAAAAGTCCAAATTTGATTCCCTGCCAAGTCATATTTAGCTAAAAAGCCGTTCTGATAAACCGTGAGTCCTAAAATTGGCAGAATTCCACTATTTACAACTTTACCTCCAACATAAATAAAGCCATTTGCCTCATCCTTTGCTATAGCATTTCCGGCTTCTTCAAGTGTTGAATTTGAACTTGTCGCCCATTGCCATTCTTGTCCAAAACTCGGAAAACAAATCAATAATAAAAACAAGAAAAGTAGAGCTGATTTCATAAAGAAAATAACATATCTCAAAAAGAGATACGAATAGATTGATGGGGCAAAGTTAAAGAGAAATGGACGTAGCCAAGATTAAAGGAAGATCTAAGTTGTAAGTGACGGTTATTATGGAATAAGTGATAGTTTAGACTGATTATAAATAAGAATTGATGAATTATATTGGTGAAATCACTTTTTTTATGATGTTAATTGACCCACAATTAATAGGGGATTTGGTTTCTGTACAGCAAAAAAAAAGCCTCACATTTCTGTGAAGCTTTTAAATGCATTTCTGCGGTCTGGACGGGACTCGAACCCGCGACCCTCGCCGTGACAGGGCGATATTCTAACCAACTGAACTACCAGACCAATTTTCCGAGTCTTTCAACTGCTGACATCAGTCAACTTAGGAAATTGTGTTTACCTTTCGTTAAAGGCGTGGGCAAATGTAATACAATTTTTCTTTTTGAAACAAGTTCAAACAAAAAAAAAGAGACACTTTTTCGTATAAAAAAAGAGCGAGTTATTTAACTCGCTCTTTTCTTGAAGTTTATACTCTTATTTCTTTACAAAACGAATTGTTTCGGAAGAAGTAGCGTTGTCTATTTTAACAAAATAGATTCCACTATCTAAGTTTGAAACATTCATTTCGAATGATTCAGAGTTAATATTTGAATAAGAATTCATCACCTGACCGTTCATGCTCACAATGGATATTGAGCTCGTTGAATTTAAGCCATCTAGTGTCAATTCATTTTCTGTAGGGTTTGGATACAGATTTAAAGATGCGGTAGATTGATCTTCGATACCGGCAGTACAACTTCCAGCCGGTAATACTTCAATTACGTACCAATCAATATCTTGTGTTGATGCAGCAGTTGTTGAACCACCCACATATACGTCTACGGTAATCACAGGGTTATGAGTCCCAACTTCAGCTGCAGTTGGTGTTCCTGAAATTAAAACACATCCAGCTTCACCTCCGGCAAAAGAACACCCTCCAAGTGTCGTAGAACAGGCGTAAGTCATAGATGCAGGTAAACCTGTGAAATTTACAATCACAATAGAATCAAAATCTAGAGTTGTCGGAAATCCAGGGATAATTTCAACCGTAGTATCCACAGGAACAATGTTAGTTACAACTTGCTCGTATAGCTCATCTACACATGCAGATGCAAATCCTGTTGCACTATCCGGGTAGATTCCTGGCTCAGTATAAGCTGGATCTGGCACACATTGTGCGTTTGCGCTAAGTACGCTTACAAAAGTAATTGCTAATAAAAGTAGTAGTCTTTTCATATTTAGTTTTGTTAGTTAAATTCAGGCTAATTTACGACTTTTTAGTATTTACTAACTAATTATACAAACAGAAGTTATTCACTAGGTGATTGTTTGTTCTTAATTATTCGATTTCAATAGTTTTGTGATTAGTGAATTATTGGAAGAATCCGTAATTTTCAGATAATAGATTCCTTGTTTAAATTCCTCTAAATTGATAGTAATTTTTCCAGTTTCATCGGTTGAAACATCCCAAGCTTGCACTTGTTTTCCTTCTGAACTAAACAGTAAAAAAGAATAGATGTCATTAGGGGGCAGTTGAATGGAAACATTAGATTGAAACGGATTTGGTGAAACAACAACTTGATTCGATTCTGCTTCCGAAATCCCAACATCTGAATCGATTACTTCAACTTGAAAAGTTTCGGTATCAAAATTCCCAGAGTCGTCTGTGGCAGTTAAATTGACATTATAAATTCCTACCGCATTAAAACTGTTTTGATCGATCGTTAATGTGAAATTACAATTGTCAGAACTTCCATTATCAAGGTCGGCTGGAGTAATAATGTAAGGGTTTGCTGAAGCTAAATTTACTTGGATATCCATACCAATTGTAGTTGGTCGGATTGTATCAAGCAGAGTAACACTGAATCCATCTATCGAAGAATTTCCACCACTATCGATTATCGTTAATGTTGCTGGAACTACACCGAGACTATTGCACGAATAGTTGGTTGGTGAAACAATAGAACTCGCAATTGAGCATTCATCAGTAGATCCATTATTTACTAATGAAGAATTAATAGTTGCATTTCCATTTACGTTTAGGTACACAGTTATATCTTGTGCGATAGCAACAGGCGGCGTTGTATCATTAATCGTTACGATGAAGTTTGCGCTATTGATATTTCCATTGACATCCTCAACATTTAATGTAACGATGTTATTTCCAATATCAGAGCAAGAGAATGAGTTTTGATTAATGCTATAAGATAGGATCCCGCAATTGTCGGTTGAACCATTTTCAATTTGAGCAGCTGTTATCGTTGCGTTTCCAGATGGATCAAGATCAACATTAATATTTTGACCTATAACTGTTGGTCCAACTGTATCGATTACCGTTATTGTTGAGGAACACATGTCAGAATTTCCAGCGGCATCCGTAACGGTTAAATTGATTGAATTGGAACCGATATTGGAGCAATCAAAAACACCACTGGATAATGCATATAGTTCAATTCCAATATTGTCAAAACTTCCATCGTCAACCATAGAAGAATCGAGTAGAGCAAATCCGGAATTGTCGAGGTAAATTGTGGTGTCTTGACAAATTGCAGTGGGAGATTGAGTGTCGCTAAAAGGAGATTCTATTGCTCCACAGTCGACATTGATTTGTTGAATACGCATGTTTAATTCGTAATCAAAAGTGAATTGAGATGCGTATGAGTTATCGCCAGAATTAATTCCCGGAGAATTTAGAACCAATGAATAATCGTATGTTGAAGCATCAAAAGGAGCTATGGCAAGAGACCCTGGAGCAGTGAAGTTTGGACTGCTTGAAATTACATTTGTACCAGGAGTATAACCATTTTCAACTATTGAGTTTACAACATTGTTTCCTGGATCAATTTGTAGGTTCTGATCAGAATTCGTGTTTCCATAAACAATGGAGTTATAAATGTTTAATGCACCATTTGAGCGGTGAATCATTTCATAATAAGGAGTTTGTGTATCGTCGTTTTTATTGTGGCAGATTGTTGAATTAGCAATA